>JAGOGG010000237.1 GCA_017996795.1 Sediminibacterium sp.
AGCGAGATAAAATTTCGAAGGAAGAGAAAAAATTACCTTTTGACGAAGCCAATTTTATTCAACAAGATTCCTTTCAAACCAATCAAGAATTTGATGAGGGGCAATTATTATTACAGCAAGATGATCAGGTTGAAAAAAATGTGATTCGAGTTTTATTTGAATATGGTTTAAAAAACTACAATGAAGAGCAAACCATTGCTGCATATATATTTGAGCAGTTAGAAAATTATCCATTAGAAAACCCCGACTACGAAAAATTGATTGAATTGTATAAGGATTGGTATAATAAAGGTTTAGAACCTACCACTAAATCAATGTTATATCATGAAGACGAACAAGTGCGCCAATTACTGATTAATATTTCGATGTTCCCATTTGAATTAAGCAATCGTTGGGATGAAATATTACCCAATATGAATATTGTCAATAAGGATATTTCAATTGCTGATACCGAAATGAGTTTGAATTATTTTAAACTCAGAAAGATTAAAAAAATGTTTGAACAAAACCAGCGTGATATGGAGTTTGCTCCATATGAAGAGCAAATGAAATTAATTCAATTGCATAAGCAATTAAAAGAATTTGAAATTGCTATTACAAAACAATTGGGTACCGTAATACTTAGATAATTACCGATTTTTTCGAGCATCAAGGCATAAAAAAGCCCCGAGTTAAACTCGAGGCTTTTAATTTATTGGTTAACGCTTATTTTACTTCTTCAAACTGTGCGTCTTCAACTGTATCAGACTTAGGCTGTTCAGCACCACCCGCATCAGCACCTGGTTGACCACCGGCAGCTTGTTGCGCTTTGTAGATGTCTTCGCTTGCTGCAGTCCATGCAGTATTCATTTCTTCCATTGCAGCATCAACTGCAGGGATGTCTTGATTTTTATGCGCTTCTTTTAACTTAGTTAAAGCAGTTTCAATTGCACCTTTTTTATCAGCAGGAATTTTATCTCCAAATTCTTTGAATTGCTTCTCTGTTTGGAAGATTAAGCTATCGGCTTGGTTCAATTTCTCCACGCGAGCTCTGGCTTCATTATCTGCAGCTTCATTGGCTTTAGCTTCGGCCTTCATTTTTTCTACTTCTTCTTTGCTTAAGCCACTACCTGCTTCAATTCTGATTTTTTGCTCCTTACCAGTTCCTTTGTCCTTAGCACTCACGTTCAATAAACCGTTTGCGTCAATATCAAAAGTTACTTCAATTTGAGGTACGCCTCTTGGAGCTGGAGGAATTCCATCCAAGTTAAACATACCTAAGCTCTTATTCTGATTAGCCATCGGGCGCTCTCCTTGTAATACATGAATTTGTACACCAGGTTGATTATCGCTAGCTGTAGAATATACTTCTGTTTTCTTAGTAGGGATTGTGGTGTTTGAAGCAATCATAGTAGTCATTACTCCACCCATGGTTTCAATACCTAGGCTTAAAGGGGTAACATCTAATAACAATACATCTTTTACTTCACCAGTTAAAACCGCACCTTGAATAGCAGCACCAAGTGCAACTACTTCATCTGGGTTTACACTTCTGTTTGGTTTTTTACCAAAGAAGCTTTCTACAATTTCTTGTACTTTAGGAATACGAGTAGAACCACCCACTAAAATCACTTCATCAATTTCAGACTTACTGTAACCAGCATCTTTTAAAGCAGCTTCACAAGGCTTTAAGCAACGTGCAAATAAATTATCTGCCAATGCTTCAAACTTAGCTCTTGTTAATTTTAAAACTAAGTGTTTTGGAACACCGTCCACTGCAGTGATATATGGTAAATTGATTTCAGTTTCTGAAGAAGAACTCAATTCTACTTTTGCTTTTTCAGAAGCTTCTTTCAAACGCTGTAAAGCCATAGGGTCTTTACGTAAATCAATTGCTTCTTGAGATTTAAACTCATCAGCCAACCAATCCATGATCACTTTATCAAAGTCATCACCACCTAAGTGGGTATCACCGTTGGTAGATTTTACTTCGAACACCCCATCTCCTAGTTCAAGGATAGAAATATCGAAAGTACCACCACCTAAGTCGAATACAGCAATCTTTTGGTCTGCATGTTTTTTATCTAAACCATAAGCCAAAGCCGCAGCAGTAGGTTCGTTTACAATTCTTCTTACATTTAAGCCGGCAATCTCACCTGCTTCTTTAGTAGCCTGACGTTGTGCATCATTAAAATAAGCGGGAACAGTAATTACTGCTTCACTTACTTCGTGACCCAAGTAGTCTTCAGCAGTTTTTTTCATTTTCTGCAAAATCATTGCAGAAATTTCTTGTGGAGTGTACATACGATCTTCAATTTGTACTCTCACGGTATTGTTATCGCCTTTGGCAACTTGATAGCTCCAATGGCTAATTTCTTCAGTTACTTCGTCAAAACGACGTCCCATGAAACGCTTCACACTGGTAATAGTGTTTTGAGGATTAGTGATTGCCTGTCTTTTGGCAGGGTCGCCTACTTTTCTTTCCCCATTCTTTAAGAATGCTACTACCGATGGCGTAGTTCTACGTCCTTCGTCATTTGCAATGACTACAGGCTCATTACCTTCCATAACGGATACACAGCTGTTGGTGGTTCCGAGGTCTATTCCAATAATTTTTGCCATAATATTTGTTTTCTATTACAGCTAATTATTCAATCATTATGCCACGGTCAATAAAAGTGAAATATTGTCAGCCTAGCTACCAAAAAGTCGTATTGTGCTGTAAATGGAGGTCATTTTAGCGGTTTTTTAACCACTATTTAAGAGACTTTGCTTTAAACGTGAAGTTCTTTTGAGAGAAATAACTGAACATCACTACAAATACAGTCGTCAACATTTTAGAGGGGGTTGGATACCACCCAAAGCTGTCTACAAATATTTTGAGGAAGATATAGTTGAGTAAAATGCAGCCAAACACAACCAAGAAATATTTGCCCAATTGTTCTCTTTTGGTAACCGAAGTTTCCTGAAAAACGACATACCTGCTCAAATAAAAGCCCGTAGGAAATGTGACAATAAAGCTCATCATGAACGAAGCAATATGTCCACTAATGATGATATTTCCCAATTGAACAGTTGATTTGGCTAAGATATAGTTGTAGGCAATAAAAAAAAGACCAATGTCTAGAAAGGTATTA
>JAGOGG010000056.1 GCA_017996795.1 Sediminibacterium sp.
GCCCTGTACCGTATAGGCTATTAATGGCTTTTTTTGTTTTTAAAGGGTCCGCAACAGCCTGATCAAGACTGTTTGAAATTTGATAGATTCCTGGTTGTGCTAGTTGATCGGCATACATTCCCCCAAAATCATAATTTTGCCTCATCATATTACCACCAATAGTTGCAGCATACTTCCAATCACTATTGATTTTATTATTATAGCTTAATAAAAAATCGGAGTTTATTTCATAATTAAAAACATTCTGTTCACGAAACATACCTCTTGGATATTTTGTCATACTAAATGGTCTCTGTTGAGAACGGTATTCATATGACATATCCATTCCTGTTCTAACTAATAACTCGAGGTGATCATTAAAGCTATATGTTGCAGATATATTACCTATAACTCCATGCTTATTCATTTTATTCAGCATTTCGTAAAAAGCCAAATAAGGATTATCTGGACCAGGATTGAAAGGATTTCTTTGCTTTACATTCTCTAAGCCAGGCTCCCAATAAGGCTTGAACCATTCAGGTCGAATATTGGGTGCAGTTCCAATAATTAAAAAATACATAAGTGATTGATTGTTGTATCCCGCAGCTGGAAGATTATCACTTTGCTTATTGGTATAGTTTACGCGACCATTAATACGTAGTTTATCGGTAACTTTTTGATTAATAGAAAGTGCTACATTATAACGCTCAAACCCGTTATTTGGTAAAATCCATTGATTTTTCAAATGAGTCACTGATAAACGCGCACTACCTTTATCTGAACCCCCTTCAATTGAAATGCTATTATTAATTGTTAATCCTGTTTTGAAATATCCAGAAATATAATCCTTGTGAGCAACCCATGGTGTCCTTTCTGTTGGCTTTCCATCAACAGCTAATGGATTAAACTGAAAGTATTGTTGCCCATTAAATTTTGGACCCCAAGCTCGTCCAGCAGCAACACCTGTACTTGTGTTAAGACCGTCTGCGCTATTTAAATAAGAATAATATGTATCTGTTCTTCCTTCTCCATATTCAAACTGATAGTCTGGCCAACGATTAACCTGATCGATGCTAATATTCGTATTGTAAGTAATGCCTAATCCCTTTTCTTTACTTTGACCTGATTTTGTGGTTATTAAAATTACACCGCCTGCAGCCCGACTCCCATACAAAGCTGTAGCACCAGATCCCTTTAGTACAGAAATTTTTTCTATATCATCTGGGTTAATATCTGAAACTGCAGAACCATAGTCAACAGGGTTGTCTTGTGAAAGATGAGAAGAAAAACCTGTACCAGTAATCTTGTTACTAACTGGCACACCATCAATGATTATTAAAGCTTGGTTATTATCTAAGTTCAGTGACGATTCCCCTCTCAATGTTATTCTTGAAGAACCCATTGGACCAGCACCTGTTCCCTGAATATTCAATCCCGCTACTTTACCAGACAAGCTATTAGCCCAGTTATTCGTTTTAGCATCTTTAACTGCATTTTCTTTAACTGTTTGAGCAGCAAATCCCAAAGATTTTTCCTCTCTTTTAATACCAAGTGCGGTTACTACAACTTCTGCTAAAACCTTATCTTCTTGTTCCAATTGAAGAATGAGTGATGTTGAGCCATTATAAACCCACTCCATAGATTTATATCCAGAATAGCTAACTAATATTCTATCAGCTTTAGTTAATTTTTTATTCGGCTCTAATGTAAATTTGCCTTCTAGATTTGTTTGCGATTTTATAGTACTTCCTTTTAATTCAATTGAAGCACCTGCAAGCGGCTTCCCTGAACTATCGCTAATTACACCTGTAATAGTCTGCGCATTTAGAGATAAATGAATAGATAAAAAGAAGATTACAAACAAGCATATGAACTTGCTGATGTACTTAATACGTATCATAGTCAAATTGGTTTGACCGCGAATGTACTTTGCACAATCAGCAATAATTCAGCTTAACCTTTTGTTAACCGATTGATAACCATGCGTTAATGATTTAGTAATCAAAGGTTAACAATTAAGAAATGATTGCTTAACATTCAAAATGTAAAGGTTTGATTTTTTTTAATTTTCACTGGGGCACGGTCTAGTGCACAATTTTATTTTAATTAAAACCTAATTACTATCTTGATATTTATTATAGCTGAATTGAATATTTATTACCAAAAAGGAGTATTTATGAATGCTAAGGTCATATGCCCAGCTAGATTGTACACTTGAATATTTAACGCTTCTGCAGTATCATCGCTATTCAATGAATAATTTGCATTTACACCGCACATAAAATTTTCTCCCATTTCGTTTCGAGTGATCAAAATATCAGAGAAACCGCCAAATAATTTTTTCGATTTTCTTGTTATCAGGGTTATACAACCAGGGCTTGAATAGGAAAAATAGGATTGGTCATTGATAATTCCCTTCTCTTTCAATTCCTTAAAAATGGGGTCAGCGGGTTGAATTATTTCAGAAACAGCGTATAGTTTACCTGTCAGCTTCTTAGAAAAATATTTGGGGGAGAGCAACACCGCTATTTCATTGGCGTATTTTTCATGTTTTTGAACTACCCAATAATTTGCACTTAGGATTATGTAGAACAAAATAAAAAGAAGAATACACGATATAAATATCTTTCTGCTCATTGAACATTAATATAACAAAAAACCCCAACATTGCTGTTGAGGTCTTTGTGGTGTGGGCCGGGATCGAACCGGCGACACAAGGATTTTCAGTCCTTTGCTCTACCGACTGAGCTACCGCACCTTCCGTAGATATTTCCCCTTCGGGGCTGCAAATATAAGGAGTGGAATGGTTATTCACGCATTATCCACCATTATTTTTCTTTAGAATTCGCAATTCTTTGGAGTTCTTGCAAATGCAATCACGTCTCTGATATTGGTCATACCGGTTACAAACTGAACCATTCGCTCAAATCCCAAGCCAAAACCCGCATGTGGTACGGTTCCGAAGCGTCGGGTATCTAAATACCAGCTCATTTCTTCCGCTGGAATATGCATTTCTGCCATTCTTGCTTCTAGCTTTTCTAAACGCTCTTCTCTTTGAGATCCACCTACAATTTCTCCAATTCCTGGTGCTAAAATATCCATTGCTGCAACGGTTTCTTTACCTGGCTCACATCCATCATTCAATCGCATATAAAACGCTTTGATTTTTGCTGGATACCCTGTTACAATCACTGGCTTTTTAAAATGCTTCTCTACTAAGTAGCGTTCGTGCTCGCTTTGCATATCAATTCCCCAACTAACATCGTACTTGAACTTCTTCTTTTTGTATGCTGGGCTATCCAATAAAATTTGAATGGCTTCTGTATACGTGATACGCTCAAACTGATTACTGATGACAAAATTCAATTTATCTAATAAGCCCATTTCTGCGCGTTCGTTCTGTGGTTTTTGTTTTTCTTCTTCTGCCAAACGCTGGTCTAAGAATTCCAAGTCTTCTTTATTATGCTCCATGGCATAACGAATCAAGTATTGAATAAACTCTTCCGCCAAATTCATATTATCTTCTATATCATGAAAAGCCATTTCAGGTTCAATCATCCAGAACTCAGCCAGGTGGCGGGTTGTATTCGAATTCTCTGCCCTGAATGTTGGTCCGAATGTATAAATTTCTGAGAATGCCATAGCACCTAATTCCCCTTCCAATTGTCCACTCACGGTAAGATTGGTACTCTTTCCAAAAAAGTCTTCTGTATAATCAATATTACCTGCAGCGTCTTTTGGTGCTGATCCATCCATCGGTAATGTAGTTACCCTAAACATTTCTCCTGCACCTTCTGCATCACTTGCAGTGATGATGGGCGTATGCAAATACACAAACCCTTTATCATTAAAAAATTGGTGTACCGCAAATGCCAATGAATGACGAATACGAAATACCGCACCAAATGTATTTGTACGAAAACGCAAATGGGCTTTCTCTCTTAAGAATTCTAAACTGTGTTTTTTCGGTTGGAGCGGATACTTCTCTGCGTCTGAATCTCCTAATATTTCTAGTGTTACCGCTTTCACTTCTATGGTCTGTCCTTTTCCTACACTTTCTACCACTTCTCCTATTACTTTCAGCGATGCACCTGTTGTTATTCTTTTCAAGGTTTCGTCGTCTATTAAACCCAACGCAACAACCACTTGCAAATTATTATTCGTGCTGCCATCATTTAGCGCTATAAACTGATTGTTGCGAAAAGTTCGCACCCATCCCATTACCGTTACCTGATCTCCTGGCTTTCCTGATGCCAACAGGGTTTTTATCTTGATTCTAGTGTTAAACATGGTGCAAAGATAACCAAAGACTGCTTCAGAAACTGCATATAGAGCGGTTTTGGAGCAACAACTGTAAAATTTTATGATCAAATAGTGTTGGTATTCTCAATATTTTGTAACATTGCAGTGGAAACAATGCTGATTAGCCCGTTATTGAGCTCCAAAATTTCAGTTACTCTCTTTCCAAATCAACCCAATTAACCTTTCTGAGCTTTTTTTCCTTAGACTGGATTAACTTTTTTTATCGTTTGAATTTGACACCCCCCAAACAATTTTTCCATTTATGTATGACATTCTTCAGTTAAATGACATGCTACTACCAGAGTTACTGGATATAGCAGAACGTTTAAAAATTACTGGTGCAAAAAAACAAGACAAGCAAGGCCTGATTTACAAAATCCTTGACTCTCAAGCGGTACAAGAAAGTACTGCTAAAGAAAATGGTGCACCCAAAAAAGCAGGTCGACCTAAAAAGGCCGTGAATATTAAAACATCTACTGGCTCTACAGAGGAAGCAGAAATCATGCAAGAAGCGCCAGCTGCTCCAATTGCTAGAGCTGCAAAAGCCACGCCTACACCTGCGCCTGTAGCGGCTTCTAATCCCCCTGCAACAAATAATAACGAACCAGCAGGACAAGGTAGACCTATCCGCAAAGCCATGCCTCCTAAAAAAGGACCGATTGGGCCAGCACCTAGACCAAGAGTGGATAAAACAACTGCTCCTACTGATTCTAACAGTTCTGATCAACCCGAAAATGACCCTACGGCCAATATAGCTGCAGCCATTATTCAAACATTGGAAGCAAGTGATAACAACGAAGAAGCTGCACAAGCTCCTGAAACCACTTTACAACAAGACCGTCCAAGACATCAGCCAGTTAAAAAAGAACCTGTTTTCAATATTGAATTTGAAGGAGTGATTCCTGGTGAAGGTGTGTTAGAAATGATGCCTGATGGATATGGTTTCTTGCGTTCTTCCGATTACAACTATTTATCTTCTCCAGACGATGTATATGTATCTCCTTCTCAAATCAAATTATTTGGTTTAAAAACGGGTGATACAGTAACTGGTTCTGTACGCCCTCCTAAAGAAGGCGAAAAATATTTTGCCCTACTAAAAGTTGATTTCATCAATGGTAAGCGCCCCGACGAAGTGCGTGATCGTGTACCATTTGATTACTTAACTCCCCTGTTTCCTTTTCAGAAACTGAATTTATTTACCTCGCCTAGTAATTATAGCACCCGTATTATTGATTTATTCACTCCAATAGGTAAGGGCCAGCGTGGATTGATTGTAGCTCAACCAAAAGTGGGTAAGACCATGTTGTTGAAAGAAGTGGCCAATGCCATTGCTGCCAATCACCCAGAGTGTTATTTGATGGTGGTCTTGATTGATGAGCGTCCAGAGGAAGTGACCGATATGGAGCGCAGCGTTAATGCAGAAGTAATTGCTTCCACATTTGATGAGCCTGCAGAAAAGCACGTAAAGGTTTCTGCCATTGCTTTACAAAAAGCAAAACGCTTGGTAGAGTGCGGTCATGATGTAGTGATTTTATTAGATTCTATTACTCGTTTGGCTAGAGCCCATAATACTGTTGCCCCTTCAAGTGGTAAAGTGTTGAGTGGAGGTGTTGAAGCCAACGCATTATTAAAACCCAAACAATTTTTTGGTGCCGCTCGTAAAATTGAGAATGGTGGATCATTAACCATTTTAGCAACTGCCTTGGTAGAAACTGGAAGCAAAATGGACGAAGTGATTTTTGAAGAATTCAAGGGTACAGGTAATATGGAATTACAGTTGGAAAGAAAATTAGCCAATAAGCGTATTTTCCCTGCCATTGATTTAGTGGGTTCTTCTACTCGTAGAGATGATTTATTATTAGATAAAGATGTACTACAAAGAATGAATATTCTTCGTGTATTCTTAAATGATATGAATCCTGAAGAAGCCATGAATGAATTACTCAAGCGTATGCGCGGAACCAAAAGCAACGAAGAGTTTTTGGCCAGCATGAATAGATAGATTTTATCAAGAGTAAAATATTCGCTTATATAATTGACAAGGGCACCGCTAGATAACGGTGCCCTTTTTTTGATGTCTGCCCCCAGAAATCAACTGATCATTATCGCTTCTTCAAATGTTTTTCCGAATCGATCGGTCGCTTTTACTTTGATTGATTTTGCACTTGCAGATGGCTTTATAAAAAACAAATGCTCGGTTAATGTGGGTTCTATGAACTTGTGTTTTTGAGGGAGCGATGGGCCCTCGTATAATTCAATGGCCCAAGGGTCTTTGGCAACCCGCTGTTCAGGAGCGCCTTTTGATACACCATCTTCAAACCACTCAATGGTCCACTTAGCATCCCAGTTCCAAATATTCACCGCCATTTCTTCGGGATATGCTTTGGCATATCCTTTTGGATAAATACGTAACTGGTGATTGATTTCTTTTTCGGTACTCTTGTAATACCATTTGATATCACTACCATTTACTTCATACACACCGTATCCTCTTGGGGTTCCATCTCCACAAATTGGGCCGGTCCACCATGCGCCACAAACGGTACCGTGGTTATGCTCCATGATATTTCCTTCTTCCCAACTTTCATTAAAATGTGTATGACCCGATAGAATATGTACTTTGTAAGGAGCTAATAAACTGTATAATTTTTTTCTGTTCGAAACCGTTCCGCCAAAGTCCTCTTCTTTTTTATTTCGCTTTGGTGCACCAGTAAATGTGGGAATATGTAAACTCACTACCACGGTTGTTCCCGGCGCAACCATTTGCAAATCTTTTTCTAACCAAGCCAATTGATTCTCGGTTAAATAGCCAATATACTTTTTAGCTGTTCCAATAAAGAACACATCATCTAGTACAACATAATGAATAGCACCTCTATTGAAAGAATAATAAGTGGGTCCAAATTGTTCTTTAAAAGTTTCTGCAGAATAATCATCTGTTCTTGAATTCAAATCCATATCGTGATTCCCAATCACATTATAAAAAGGAACACCGGTCATGGCAATCGCTTCCTTGTAATCTTTAAAGAACTCAAACTTATCCCATACCAAATCGCCACAACCAATGCCATGAAACAAAGTATTGGCTGGATATTGTTGCATTAATTTTTTAAAATCAGGAACAGTAGTCGCTTTCAATTGCTCGCAATCTGATGCAGAAATCATTTGGGTGTCTGCCCATACTACAAAATTGTGTTGCTGGTCGTTGGAATTTAGCTTGGTTAAAACAAAGTCGTGATTCAAAGTTCCTCGCTTACCTTTTACAGAAACAAAAAAGCGTGCTATAAAATTGGTATGATCAAATGCATATCCAGCCGGCGAACTGATGTAAACAAAGTCTGCATTTTCTTTAACAGTAAATTGGTACTCGCCCTTATTGTTGGTTTTAAAAACCTGCGTACCGTCCGTAACAGCAACACCTGCAATCCCCTTTCCTTCACTTATTACTTTACCCTTCACCACCAGTTCATCCTCTCTTTCGAATGTTGCAGCACTGGTTTCAGACATGACTGTTGGTAAAGCAAATATTCCACCAGTAAAACCTAGGTTTCTTAAAAAGTTTCTTCTTTTCATTTGCGAATTTTTTTAGTTCAACTAACTTCAGCAGTGTATTGCCTTATTTCTCCCACCAAACTTTAATATTGATATTGTCGCCACCCATCGCTTGAACTGCTAAATCATAATTGGTCGTATTGGTGCTTTGCACTGCTGGTGGATATCTGTATCGCACTGGCATGATTTGATTATTCAACATGCCGGCAGCTTTGGGCATTACAGGAAATCCTGTTCTGCGGTATTCAAACCATTGTTGAAAATCGGTAAAGAATAAGGCAAAATATTTTTGCAATATAATTCGCTCAAGAGTACCATTATAAGCTGCCTTGGTATTGGTAAAATAATCGGTAGGCATTACTGCACCCATTTGTTCAATAGATGCTTTTACTCCTCTCTCATAAGCCGCTTTTGCTGGAACTGCATTTCCATTTCTAAATTCAAGTTCAGCTCTAATCATTTCCACTTCTGCATAAGGCATTAATACCACATTCATTGGTGCAGTTACTAAAGCAATATTCATATTAGAAGGAATATAATCAAACTGGTTGTCGCTTCCTGCATAACCACTTGGGATACCCTTGTATCCTATATTGGCATTGCTTACTTTATTTCTCGCTTGTGTTAATAATCTTGCTCTTCTAGGATCGTTGAAGTCATTTAGATTATCAGTAAAAAATAAACCCGCTGCTCTAAAAGTGGTGAAGTCGATTGCTCTTCCCCATGGAGAAACAAACGGTGTAACCCCTGAAAGTTTTACGATGGCTGCTTGGTCGTTGGAAGTGAAAACCGGATACTTAGTTGGATTATCTACAAGGGTTCTGAGTTTGGCCAATGTACCCATTTCGGTACGTTTAGACAAACGCAACAACAAACGCATTTGTAAAGAGTTGGTAAATCTTTTCCAGTTACTTACGTTGTTGGCGTATAACATTTCAGTACCATAAATCATTGGTCTTGTAGTTGCATATAAATTATTTGCAGAGTCTAAATCTGCAATAATTTTTTCATACACTTTTTGCTGAGTAGTAAACTTTGGTCTAAATATTCCTTCATCCCCTCTGGTTGCTTCTTCCATAGGAATATCCCCAAAGCAATCGGTTAGGTTTGAATAGATCATTGCATTTAATGTCATAGCAATGGCCTGATAGTTGGGATCTTTTTGTTCTACAGAAGCAGTATACATTTCTTTTACATTGGTTAACCACCTGTAATAAGTTGTCCAAGTAGAATTACCCGCTGTCTCTGTGATATCATATCGATGAACCCCTCCCGAAGTACTAGGGAAAGGCAACATATCTTGCATCAAATTAAAAGTAAAGTTATCTGCCTGACGCATATTAAAAGAAGAGACTTCATACAAAATGGGATTCAATAAAGTACCCGGACTAATTTTATTTACCCGATTTGGATCGGTATTAACTTCCTCAAAATTCTTCGTACATGACGCCATAAATAATAGCATCAATAAGGATAAGACTATAGATAATTTATTTTTCATGAATTTTTTTTTAGGTGTGTGATGGGCTGATTACAACGGGTTGTCAATTAAAATTTCACAGTAATATTTGCTCCAATAGTTCTACTAGAAGGCAGTTGACCCATTTCTACTCCAGGCAAAATAGTAGACCCATTTAATGCTGCAGTTTCTGGATCAAATATGGGGAAGCTGGTAATCATCAATAAGTCTCTGCCGTATAAGGCAACACTTAACTGCTTAAAGAATGATTTACCCAAAACAGATTTAGGGAAATTGTACTCCAATCTTGCTTCACGCAATTTTAAATAAGAAGCATCAAAACTGTTTGATTCTACATTGGCTCTTCTATAATAATCTCCATAATAATCAACAGGCAACACTTTGGTAGTATTAGGAGAATAAGATTTATCCGGATTTTGTACCACACCAGCACCAATAATAAAATTCTCTTCGCGACCAGCTAATGAAGATTTTAATTTACCCTGCTCCATCATTTTATGGTGACTTTGAGAATAAATCATACCACCCAATTGTCCATCCACTAAAAAGCTAAATCTGAAATTATTATAGGTGAATTCATTTCTGATACCCCCTTTCCAATCGGCATAAGCAGAACCAATGTATTGAATTTCTTGAGGTCGCGCTGGTAAACCAGTTGAATTGTAAACAATTTGCCCATCAGGAGAACGCAAGAATCCAAATCCATAAATATCTCCTGTTGTACCACCTACTCTTGCTTGAATAGTAGCATTACCGCCGTATCCAATATCTTGTTTTCCTTCCATACCTTCTGCTAATTCCATCACACGGTTTTGGTTTTTAGCCCAGGTTAAAATGGTATTCCAAGTAAAGTTTTTCTTTTTAATAATACTTCCAGTTAATACCACTTCAATACCTTGGTTTCTTACTGCACCTGCATTCAATACCGCTCTTGCATAACCCGTGGTTGGATCCATTGGTACTTCTAAAATTTGGTTGCGAGTGGTATTACTATAAACAGTTAAGTCTAAGTTTAATCTACTTTTAAATAAACGGATATCTAAACCAGCTTCGTAGTTAGTAGAAATTTCTGGTTTAAAGTTTACGTTGTGTAATAAGGTTGGTACAGATCCAGAACCAGGGAATGGACTGGTGCCATAATATTTACTGGTTTTGTATGGATCGGTATCGTTACCCACTTGCGCAGCAGACAAACGAAATTTTGCAAATGAAACCGCTGCAGGTAACCTTACAATATCACTTAAGATAACACTGGTATTAATAGAAGGATAAAAGAAAGAATTGTTTTGAATAGGCAAAGTACTAGACCAATCATTTCTTCCCGTTACGTCTACAAACCATTTATTTTTATAGGCGAATGAAGCGGTACCGTATAAAGAGTTTACTTTTTTATTTCTAGCAATATTCACAACTTCAGGTGTACCTACTCCATTGCTTAACATATAAACACCAGGTATTACCAATCCAATTACACTTGCATCCATTCTGTTGTAATTCGTGCTCATGGCATTTCCTCCAACAGAAGCTGTTACATTAATATCTGATCCAATCTTGTCTTTATAAGACAACAAGAAGTCGCTATTGATTTCGTAGTCTTGAATATTTTGCTCTTTATAAAAGCCTCTTAAATAGTTGGCAGAAGAATAGGGTCTTTGTTGTTTTCTAATTTCGCTAGATAAATCAATACCAGAACGAAGCATTAGATCAAACTTTTTATTGATGGTATAAGTAGCTGCCATATTCGCTAAGAAGGCATTGCTCTTAACTCCATTGGTCATTTCATAAGCAATCAAATAAGGATTGTCTATAAAACTGCTGAATGGGTGAACCTGATCAATTTGCTCTTGTCCTTTTTTCCAAATAGGTCTATACCAACTTAAGTCTACATTGGGGTTTTGGAAAATCATGAAATAGGCAATCGACTGGTTATTGTAACCCGTTGCAGGTAAATTATCACTAGACTTATTCGTATAGTTTACTTTAGCAACAAACTTTAATTTCTCTGATACTTTTTGACTAACGCTTAATGCAGCGGTCATTCTTTCAAAACCAGTATTCGGCATGATCCATTCATTTTTTGAATGGGTTAAAGAAGCCCTTACCGATCCGTTTTCATT
>JAGOGG010000238.1 GCA_017996795.1 Sediminibacterium sp.
CTTATTCAAGTGGTCCACCTGCAGGGTATACCAATGCTCCAGGCGAAGGAAATTGTACTTCTTGCCATTCAGGTTCTCCAATTTCTAGCGGCACGGTTTGGTCAAATTTAACACTCACTAGAACGGGTGGGTTAAATACCATTCAACCAAATGCCGCAAATACCTTAACACTTAACCTAGAATCGCCTACAAGTACTACCTTAGGCTTTCAATTAATGGTATTACCTAGTTCTGCTAGCAGTTCATCTGCTTCAATTGGAACATTTTCTGTTGGCACCAACTCCGACATTCAAACCACCACTTCATCCTCCCCATCTAGACAATATTTAATGCATACTTCTACAGGTACAAGTGCATCATCTGGTTCAATTTCACATACATTTACCTGGAACACCCCAACTACATTTTCTGGTGGGGCAACCTTTTATTTGGCATTTAATGAAGCTGATGGAAGCGCTTCCTCATCGGGAGATAATATTTATGTTAAAACCTTTTCGGTAACGGTATTGCCTGTGAAGTGGCTTGATTTTACAGCTAATTTAACAGACCATGGAGTAAATTTAAATTGGAGCACTGCCCAAGAAATCAATAACCAAAAGTTTGAGGTAGAACGTAGTTTTGATGGAATAGAATTTGTTACATTAGGAGGTATTAAGGGAAAAGGAAATTCTGAAGTAAAATCATACTACCAGTTTTTGGATGAAAATATGCCTAAAGAGATAGTACACTATAGGATAAAACAAATTGACTATGATGGCAAGGTTGATTATTCTAAAACTATTAGTTATGATCCAAACACAGTTAATGAGCCTGAAATACGTGTAATAGCAGACCAAAAGATGCTTTGGTTCAGCCAAAGTGAAAATATGAAGCAAGTAAATGTGTATGGGCTTAATGGGGCTAAAATTAGCACCTTTAATGAATTTGGGGATGGGTATTTGCCTTTAACCAATTTGCAAAATGGCTTATATCTTATTGAGCTTAAAAGCACTCAGGGTGCACAATATTTAAAGAAGGTGCTAATTCAATAATGATGTCAGGGTTTTCATTGATTATTTGCATATTGGAGAGTTGAGGACTGTTTGCAGAAATCATTCTACAGGATAAAATTATCCTTCTGGGAGATATAGCAAAAAGAAATTGCTGTGAATTGAAATTATTCTTTTGGGAGATTGATTGGCATTAGGGGATGAAGGACAGGTCGCGACCTGTCCGTGCGGAGGGAGGCCTGCCCGGGGGTATTGCAATTAACTAAATAAAAAAGAGGATGCTTCTTACAGAAGCATCCTCTTTTTTATTTATCACCCGGGTAATTGCGGATGTATGGACAGGTCGAGACCTGTCCTCGGGGATTATGCGGTATAAAAAATTACGCCCTATACAACACACTCTTTATAGCCTGTGTAGTGCGTTCCACGTTTGGCAAAAATTCTTGCACAAAGGTTGGTGCGTAGCCCAATGGCGTGTCTTGAGTACAAATTCTTTGAATAGGTGCGTCTAAATAATCAAATGCGCGTTTTTGAACCATATAGGTTATCTCTGTAGAAATAGAGGCCAATGGCCATGCTTCCTCTACAATAACCAATCGGTTGGTTTTCTTTACACTTTCAACCACTGTGTCGTAATCAATAGGCCTAACTGTCATTAAATCTATAACCTCACAGCTTATGCCTTCTTTTTGTAATTCTTCTGCAGTTGCCAAGGCAACCTTCATTATCTTTCCAAAAGAAACGATGGTTACATCTGTACCTTCTCTTTTAACAACCGCTTTACCAATAGGAATGATGTACTCTTCTTCTGGAACTTCACCTTTGTCTCCATACATTTGCTCGCTTTCCATAAAAATAACAGGGTCGTTATCCCTAATGGCAGATTTAAGCAAGCCCTTAGCGTCGTATGGATTTGATGGCACCACCACTTTTAATCCGGGGCAATTGGCATACCAATTTTCAAATGCTTGCGAATGTTGAGCACCTAATTGCCCAGCACTACCAGTAGGTCCACGAAATACCATTGGAATATTGAATTGTCCACCACTCATCTGGTACATTTTTGCAGCCGCATTAATAACCTGATCAATTGCCACCAAAGAAAAATTAAAGGTCATAAATTCTACAATTGGTCTTAAACCATTCATTGCCGCGCCTACTCCAATACCGGCAAAGCCAAGCTCAGCAATAGGTGTATCAATAATTCGCTTGGCACCAAACTCATCTAGCATACCTTGGCTAACTTTATAGGCTCCATTGTATTCAGCAACTTCTTCTCCCATTAAAAAAACATTTGGGTCAAGACGCATTTCTTCGGTCATAGCCTCGCGCAAGGCTTCTCTAAATTGTATTACTCTCATGGATTGAAATTAATCGAACCGCAAAAATAAGAAGCTTTGGCTGATATCAAAGGAAGTATAGAATTTTGCGCAAGATTTGACTATCTAAACATAATTATTGCCAATAGAAGAATTGTAGTTTTCGGTCTGAACCAACTCATTAATAAATAAATATTTAGCTTGAAATTTGGATAATAATAGTATAACTCTTATGTCTTTTTAGGTCTTACCTTCACCAATGTATTTGTAATTTTAACATTATACCAAGGTGCTTACCCAATATTATATTTTTGCCAATGTTACCAAATCATTAATTTTATATCAAAAAATTGCTATATTTGATAGGTGCTTAGTAAACAGACATATAGCTTTAAAGTATTTTTAGCAGCGATTTTCTATTTCTCGCTCATGTTTACTTATTCCCCTAAGCTTACCGCTGCTGAGCAAAAGCAAAAATTGCAATTAGATTTATATGGCCACAAGTTGCAATTAGCATACGATGGAGCCAATCTTCAAATAAATTACCCTATCGGTTCAGCCCAAATAGAAAAGCAACTAAAATTGGTTCAACAAACAAAATTGGGTAGTTTAATTGAGCAAATGGACGATTATTCTGATGAGTTTGGCATGGATGATATTGCCTATATGCTTTTTTCTAGAAAGCTTTCAAATGCTATTTATTCTGATCCTAACACCGCAAAAATTTTCCAATATCAATTATTAAAAGAAAAAGGATACAATGTAC
>JAGOGG010000239.1 GCA_017996795.1 Sediminibacterium sp.
TCCTTTGAATGTGACTGAAAACACAAGGGGAATAAATAGAGGGAACAGATTCGGAAGAATTAGAAGAAGACCCTATGCCGATTTTTTTAATACGGTTTTATTTTTGTTGGTCATTACATTTGGTGCATGTATAGAAGTGGTAAGACGCTGGTTACAAACAGAACAAAATAGAAAAGAAACAGAACATGAAAGAATCAATACTGAGCTTTCTTTCTTAAAATCTCAAGTGAATCCACACTTCTTCTTTAATACACTCAATAATATTTACTCATTAGCAATTGTAAAAAGTGATAAAACCGCCCACGCCGTTTTGAAGCTTTCTGCCATTATGCGCTATATTCTTACAGAGACAGAACGAAATTTAGTTCCCCTAGAAAATGAAGTAACGTTCATTCACAATTACATAGAATTACAACAAGTAAGATTAACCGACAAAGTTCAGGTAAATTTTAATATTGAAGGAAATACCGCTCCCCTATTGGTTGCACCGCTCATTTTTATTCCATTTGTAGAGAATGCATTTAAATATGGGGTAAGCACCAAAGAACAAAGCAGTATCGAAATCAATCTTAAAGTAACCGATCATACCATTTATTTTTATGCTAAAAACTATATTGTCCATTCAGAAAACAATATGATGGAAAACACAGGTATTGGCATTAACAATGTAAAAAGGAGATTAGAATTATTATATCCAGAAAAGCACCAATTAAGCCACCTAACTGAAAATGGCTATTATATTGTTCACCTTGAAATTAATACCCTTTCATGATTAAATGTATAGCCATAGATGATGAGCCATTGGCATTAGAAGTGGTGAAAGAATATTGCAGCAAAATTTCTTTTCTTTCGCTAGACAAAACATTTACCGACACCGATGAAGCAAGATTGTACCTACAACAAAATAAAGTAGATATTTTATTTTTAGATATTCAAATGCCCGATATCAATGGGCTTCAATTTTATAAAAGTTTAACCGTAAAGCCCATTGTAATTTTCACTACCGCTTACAAGGATTTTGCAGTAGAGGGATTTTCAGTTGATGCAGTAGACTATTTGTTAAAACCTTTTGAATACGACCGTTTTTTAAAAGCATGCTACAAAGCAAAAGAATACCTTGAATTTTTAAGCTCACAAGAATTACAACTCAACTCTATTTTCGTAAAAGTGAATTACGAAATAATGAAAATCAATTTAAAAGATATTGAGTTAATTGAAGCACTAGACGACTATATTAAAATTTATATAAAGCCCTCCCCTGTTTTAACATTAATGACTTTAAAAAGTATTAGCGATAAACTTCCATCTAGGGATTTTTTAAGGGTTCATCGATCATTTATTGTACCAATTCATAAAATTGAAAAATTCAGTAAGTCTAAAGTTTGGATTTCTGGAAAGGAAGTGCCAATTGGAAGTAGTTACAACAATGTGTACGACCAACTTTTATCGGTTTCAAAACTTGGTTAACCACGATCCATTCACATTTAGGATGTAACTTTGCAGCAAAATATCATATTATGGAATTTTTGCAGCAGTTGGGTTTGCAACAACACAATCAAGGAGTTTCTTCTGGTACCATTTGGATCAATACAACTGGATCAACTATTGAGTCCTTTTCTCCGGTTGATGGCAATAAAATAGGTTCGGTATCCTCTGTAGATAAATCCAGTTACGAAGCTTTGATGCAAACCAGTTTAGCTGCTGCCAAATTATGGAGAAACTGGCCTGCGCCAAAACGTGGAGAAATAGTTCGCCAAATTGGTGATGCATTAAGAGTTAACAAAGAGCCGCTGGGTAAACTGGTTAGCTATGAGATGGGAAAAAGTTTACAAGAAGGGTATGGCGAAGTACAAGAAATGATAGATATCTGCGACTTTGCAGTGGGTCTTTCACGTCAATTGTATGGTTTAACCATGCATAGTGAACGTCCACAACATAGAATGTATGAACAATGGCATCCATTGGGTATTGTGGGCATTATATCAGCATTTAATTTCCCCGTTGCAGTATTTAGTTGGAATGCAGCTTTAGCTTGGATTTGCGGAAATACAACTATTTGGAAGCCAAGTGAGAAAGCACCATTATGCGGAGTGGCCGTTCAAAATATTATAGCAAAAGTTTTTGCTGCAAACAATGTTCCTGAAGGTGTAAACTGCCTCATTCAAGGTGGTCGAGAAGTGGGTGAATGGTTAAGTAATGATACCAGAATTCCATTGATTTCAGCAACAGGTTCTACCAGAATGGGTAAAGCATTAAGTGCAGCAGTAGCAGCAAGATTAGGTAAAAGTATTTTAGAATTAGGTGGCAATAATGCCATCATTATTTCTAAGGATGCCGACTTAGATATGTCATTAATTGGTTGTGTATTTGGAGCGGTAGGTACTGCAGGACAACGTTGTACCAGCACTAGAAGATTAATTATACACGAATCGGTATACGATGCATTTACTACTAAATTGGTAAAAGCATACCAACAATTAAAAATAGGAAATCCTTTAGATGCCTATAATCATGTAGGGCCATTGATTGATCAAGATGCAGTGAACATGTATTTACATGCCATTGAACAATGTAAAGCACAAGGCGGACAATTTTTAGTGGAAGGAGGTGTAGTTACTGGAACCGGCTATGAAAGTGGTTGTTATGTGAAGCCATGTATTGCAGCGGTTCGCAATGAGTTATCCATTGTTCAACACGAAACTTTTGCACCTATTTTATATGTAATGAAATACAGCCATATAGAGGAAGCCATTGCTATGCAAAATGATGTGCCACAAGGCTTGTCTTCTGCTATCATGACGTTGAATATGAGAGAAGCAGAACTATTCCTTTCTGCCAATGGTAGTGATTGCGGTATTGCCAATGTGAACATTGGTACCAGTGGTGCAGAAATTGGGGGCGCTTTTGGAGGCGAAAAAGAAACAGGTGGTGGTAGAGAAAGTGGAAGCGATGCATGGAAAGCCTACATGCGCAGACAAACCAATACCATCAACTATGGTAATACACTTCCATTAGCACAAGGAATTAAATTTGATTTTTAAGTAAATCAACCATTCATTAAAAAGA
>JAGOGG010000240.1 GCA_017996795.1 Sediminibacterium sp.
TAAATCAATTGAAGTATCTCAACAAAGAATTGATATTATTAATAGTCGGAAAGAAGTGGGCCTTGCAAATAATGCAGACCTATATCAAGCTCAAATTGATTTGAATGCATTGGTTCAATCTAAACAGGCACAACAATTAATTATAGACCAAGGGAAAACCAATTTATTGAGTTTGATTTTTGTTAGCCCTGATTCAAGTGTGGTAATTAATGATACGATTGTAGTGGATGAGAAAATAAATTTTAGCCAATTAAAAACATTGGCTTTAAAGAATCCACAAGTATTAGCAGCAGAGCAGCAAATAAAAATAAATGAGTTAATTGAAAGAGAAACTGCTGCACTTCGCGTTCCCACTTTGCGTGCGAATACTGGATTCAATTTTAGTAATACCAAAAGCGGCGCAGGATTTATTCTTGAAAATAGAAGCTATGGTCCTTTTTTGGGCATCAACTTAGCCATTCCTATTTACAATGGATTGATTAATAAAAAGCAACAGCAGGTTGCAGAAATTAATACACGCAATGCCAAAGTGCAAAGAGATCAGTTTTTATTAGATATTGAAACTGGGGCTGTAAGAACTTACCAAGCTTATGCAAATACATTGGCTCAATTAAAAACAGCTAAACAAAATCAGTTGTTAAGCAAACAGCTATTAGACTTAGTAATGCAACGTTTTCAATTGGGTCAAGCCACTATTATAGATGTAAAACTGGCTCAGCAAAGTTTTGAAAATGAATCGTACAGATTGGTTAACTTGGCATTTACAGCCAAAGTTGCCGAAGTAGAATTAAAGCGCTTGGCTAATATTATTGAGCCTTAATTATTTTAAAGTGTCTATAGCTATACAATCAAAATTACCCCATGTTGGTACTACTATCTTTACCGTAATGAGCCAATTGGCCAATGAATATGGTGCGGTTAATTTGGGGCAGGGTTTTCCAGATTTTATGATGAGTGCTGAATTAACTGGATTGGTTGATAAAGCCATGCAGGATGGGTTTAATCAGTACACCCATATGAATGGGTATCCACCATTGTTAACTGCACTCGCTGCAAAAGCAGCTAACCTCTATGGAGCAACTGTAGATGCAACGAGTGAAATTACGGTAACACCTGGTGGCACTTATGCTATTTACACCGCACTCACTACTGTATTACAACCTGGCGATGAAGTTATTTTGTTTGAGCCTGCTTATGATTGTTATATCCCTACAATTGAATTAAATAAAGCCATTGCTGTTCCTATTCAATTGGAATATCCCAATTATGCCATACCATGGGATGAAGTAAAAGCCAAAATTTCTCCTCGCACTAGAATGATCATGATTAACTCGCCCCATAATCCAACGGGTGCGGTAATGTCTGCAAACGACATGCAAATATTGGCGAGTATAGTAGCAGGTACTGATATCTTAATTTTAAGTGATGAAGTATATGAGCATTTAATTTTTGATGGGATTGAACACCAAAGTATTTTGAAATACCCTGCACTTTTCGAGCGGAGTTTTGTTTGTTTCTCTTTTGGTAAAACCTATCATTGTACAGGTTGGAAATTGGGTTATTGTATGGCACCTGCGCACTTAATGAAAGAGTTTAGAAAAGTGCATCAGTTCAATTGTTTTTGTTGCAATACCCCACAGCAAGTTGCATTAACTGCCTATATCCAAAACGCAGATGCTTACCTACAATTGGGCACACAAATACAAGCCAAGCGAGACTATTTTAGAATATTGATGCGCGATACGCCTTTTACTTGTATTCCTTCGCATGGTAGTTATTTTGAGTGCTATAGCTATGCCAATTTCAGTCAGGTTTCAGATAAAGAATTAGCCACTACGCTCACCAAAGAATTTGGCGTGGCAACCATACCAGTTTCGGCATTCTATCAAAATGGTCAAGACAATAAAGTATTGCGTTTTTGTTTTGCCAAAAAAGAAAGCACTTTAGAAAAAGCAGTAGAAGGCTTGAAGCGTTTGTAGGGTTAAGATATATTAGTCTACAAATGTTTCTTTTATAATAGACTTCACTTGTTCAATTTCATTACTTAGTAAAATACCTGCTACTTTTATTATTCTATTTCGATCAATTGTTCTAATTTGATCGAGTACAATCCAACCCTTTTTCTTTTGATGTTTAATTTCTACCCTTGTGGGGTATGGTTTTGACGTGCTAGTCATTGGAGCAACAACAATAGTTTGAAGATATTTATTCATCTCGTTGGGAGAAATAATAACGCAGGGTCTTGTTTTTTTCATTTCACTTCCAATAGTTGGATCAAGGTTAACCAACACTATTTGGTATTGATTTAACTCCATTCTTCAAGATTTTCATCTTCAAATACATCTGGTATGAGTTCAGTATCATCGCTGGCATCATGCATTTTCTTGAATTGTTTTTCCCAACCTTTTCTTGCAACCGTTTTTGGTTTTAAAATAATCTGATCTTCTTCAAGTATCATTTCTATGCTGTCGGTTATTTGATATTTTTCTAGAATAGTTTTACTCAATCGAATTCCTTTTGAGTTGCCAATAGGTATGATATTGATGTCCATGGAAGTATATTGTATGTACAAAGTAATTACAAAATTCTGATTTTTGCTTACTATTTTTTGAAGTTTTTTGTTGCTTTTGAAATGGTGGAGTTGAAAAATCAATCTAAATGGACAGTATTGTCCATTTATGTGTTAATTGTGCCCAATTAATTAAACACTATTGTTTATTTCTTTACGCTATTGAAAAACAATAGAAAAAAACTGCATCGAGGGCATTTGCTTAAAGAATTAGTAGAAGCAAATGGTATATCCATCACCAAATTAGTTGACAGGGTAGGAGTTAGTAGGTCTAGTTACTATAATCATATTGAAGAACCAGAATTAGACTTTGATATACTCTTTGATTATGGAAAGGTCTTGAATATAAATTTTACGGATTATTTCAGCGATTTGTTGGTTCTTGAAACGCAGGATCCAAATCCTAAATATCCTGAAGAACTAGACCCCCAAAATTTTGAAGAAGCGCTAACACAATACAAGCTCTTACATAAGAAGTATGTGCAATTACTAGAAA
>JAGOGG010000241.1 GCA_017996795.1 Sediminibacterium sp.
TCATCGAGTACTTCGTTGCGCACATCAACCAATGGATAACCTGAACGCTCTAAAAAAGATACATATAATTTTCGGGTTAAGTACCCAAAGTTAAGCGCAGCTTTAATTTGCGCATAATCAAACTCATTAGCAATCACGTCAATTTCTTCCAGTTTGGCCGTGGTAAACAAGCCCACACTAATCATATTATTCAAGGCACAAACTGACATAGACGCTACGGATTTTTAAGGAACCAATTAAACAATCTCTTGGGATTTTTTAACACGCTTTCTAATGAAGAAGAATCCAAGTACTAGCAAGATGGCTAAACCACCCAACATAAAGTATTTGTATTTATTCCAAAGCATCGCCATATTATTTTTATCACCTCTATAAGTAACCAATCCGGCATTATCAGGAAGTTTAAAGAAGAAATTACTCTTACCCTTACTATTGGCAATACATACGTTACTTTCAATAGCCGAGTATTGTGATCCAAAACTTTTAATTACCCCTTCAAATGCATCACTAATACTTGAATCGCCCAAGGCGCTTACCAATAAGAAAGTAGAGCTACCCTGTCGGAATATTTGTGCAATACCCGAGTTGGAGAAGTCATTAATAGAATAGGAGGTTTCTCCACTAATATCTTTATACAATTGGAAATCTCTATTAAATTGAACAGGTAGATTTTTCTCGAAGTTCTTAATCAAAGGATCATTTCTATGCAACAATGCAATGGCGTTCATATTAGCCATATCATTTAAATTGGCTTTATCAGAAGACACCAACTCAGGAATGAACAAGTAATTAGCAGCAAGCGTTGCGGTATTTAATTGATAAATCAATTCACCCAAGGATGGAGCCAAATAAGGCATTAACGTAGGAGTGATGATACAACGCAAAGCTTTCTTTCTAAATTCACCTGGGTAGTTAAAAAAGTTATAGAACTCGTTTACTTTTTCACCAGAAAAAACCAGGTTTGATGTTTTGGTATCAATGAAACCAAAGAAGTTAGAGAATCCTTCCTTACAAATACCCCCCGCACCATGGAAACGCATTTCAACAACAAGGGAGTTATTTTTAGTCAATAAATAAGGCTTCAATTCAATATCGCCATTGAAACTGGTTTTATCGTGTAAGTCGGTACTGAATACCAAGTTATCATTCAAATAAACGTTCAAAAATCCACGGTCGCCTTCTTTTAATAAAGACAACATGGCTTCTAAATGGAAGGTTAGTTTTTTTGGAATGGCATTGTAATCGGCCAAAGAGAATGCATAGTTGGTTTTAAGCGCACCAATACCTTCCATTAATTTGGGCGTACCCCCCAATTCTTCTAAAGAGAATACCACGGGTAATTGATTCTTATCAAAATAAGAAGGAGGACCCGCATCCACAACCATGGTATTTGTAAAACTACCATTGATTATCTTGTAATTGGTCATGGTATAAATTGCTTTCCGATATCCATCCTGGTCTTTTCCTGTTATAACGAATACTTCATTACCATTACCAAAATCAATATTTTTTATCAACCCCTGACCGTTTTTGAAATCAGGCAATTGAGCCTGAATATAAGGAGGGAGTTTGTTGTACAAACCAGTTATTACTGTTGTTCCAACAGAAGAATCGGTATTTCTAAAGTTGTCAGTTGAAATTTCTTCTAATCCACCTTTTTGTTTTAATAGAGCAAAAACAATTGCACCACTGGTCAAATCATCTAAGTCTGCATTTAAAGGAGTAGAAACGGAATTATATTCTGATATAGTTTCTTTAAGACTATGATTGTATGAGGACCTCTCTTGTTTTACCACTTCTAAGTAAGAAGAGTTTCTAACTGTTACCCAAATAGCCGGATTGTCTACGTCTTTACAATACTCATCAGACATAGCCATTTTAGCATCTATTCTTAGTTTAATGAAACGACCATCTTCCTGAACATAACGCTTATTCAAAGGAATCACAATGGTCATTACCGAGTCAATGGCATCCGCCACTAAACGAGTGGTATACACCGGTTCGTCTTTTAACGAAACAGTGATCGTAGACATATCTTCTCTTAAAACCTGTGATGGCTTTACCTGAAGAATCAAGTTCGTACGATCCACATCATCTCTAGGCTGAAGCTTTAAGAAGTATGAAATGGCACCATTGATTCCCATAATGGATTCATTTCTGTACCCCATTGCTTCCAGAGAGCGGGTTTTGAAATCCTGGGCAATAATACTACCTGCAATTAGCAGGAACAGTACGAGCAGGGAAGATTTTGTTTTCATGATTTCGGGTATTTAAACTAAGCCAGTTTGAATTTGAGTTTAAAATAGTTTCCAACAGTTACATTGCTTTCGTATGTAAGCGAGCCACCCATATCTTCGGTTAGTTGCTTAGCAATGGAAAATCCCATACCCGATTGGTTGGTGGCCAAATCAGATTGATTGGGATTGGTTAAACGACTAAAGTATTCATCTAATTTTTCCATACCGATTGGGTTGGCTGTTTTATTGATGATCTCAACAATACAGGCCCCATCAAGGTCATTGGCATGAATACTCACCGAGGAACCCTTTTGGATAAACCTAATAACGTTAGAAAGTAGCTTGAATAATATATGACGTAAAAATATTTTATCAATATTGACCATTACTTCAGAAGGCGATAAGTGAACTTGCAGGTTCACTTGTTTAATACTAGCGGCATCTACCAGGGTAATTGCTGCTTTTTCTACCTCAGGAATAATATCGAATTGTTCCATATGGTAAGTAATCTTACCGGTATCGGCTTCTGCAGATTCTGCCAATTTTTGACTGAGGTAATGCAATTTTTCATTACCCATGGTGATATAACTCAGAATTTCCTTTTGGTCACTGGTTAAATTGCTGCTCTTTCTATTAATTAGATCAATAGAAATTTGATTAGACCCAATAAAGTTCTTGAGGTCATGAATCATGATGTTCAAAGTGTTTTGGCGATAATCACTTAACTCTTTTAAACGACGATTCTTTTCTTCAATAATATGATGTTGGTCATTAATTTTTTCGTTCTGCTCTAATAAACGACGATTGGATTCTTC
>JAGOGG010000242.1 GCA_017996795.1 Sediminibacterium sp.
GAGTATTGTATTTTTCAGCTAATGGAAAAGAAGCTGGAGAAAATCCCTACTATTTACATGCTTACAGAGTAAATTTTGATGGTACTGGTTTAAAATTATTAAACCCAGGTGATTTTGATCATAATGCGTCAATGGACGATAATAAGAAATACTTAGTGAATACCTATTCAAGAGTAAATACAGTTCCAAAATCAATTTTATTGGGTGCTGATGGTAGAAAAATTCTTGATTTAGAATCAGCCGATTTAAGTAGTTTAATGGCTGCAGGATATAAATTTCCAGAAATTTTTAAAGCGAAAGCAGACGATGGTATCACCGATTTATATGGTGTAATGTACAAGCCTTTTGATTTTGATAGTACAAAGAAATATCCAATTGTTGAGTATGTATATCCAGGACCACAAACCGAGGCAATGAATACCAGCTTTGGTAGAGGATTCGATAGAACCGATCGTTTAGCTCAATTAGGTGTGGTGGTTATTACGTTGGGTAATAGAGGTGGACATCCAAGCAGAAGTAAGTGGTATCATAATTATGGGTACGGAAATTTACGTGATTATGGTTTGGCTGATAAAAAAGTAGTGGCTGAACAATTGGCAGATAAACATAAATTTTTAGACATCAATAGAGTTGGTATACATGGTCACTCTGGTGGTGGTTTTATGAGCACTGCTGCAATTCTAGTATATCCTGATTTCTTTAAAGTAGCGGTATCTTCAGCTGGTAATCACGACAATGCAATCTACAATAGATGGTGGAGTGAGAAACACCATGGAGTTAAAGAAATCATTAGCGAAAAAAATGACACTACATTCCAATACAATATTGATAAAAATCCTGAATTAGCTAAAAACTTAAAAGGTAAGTTAATGTTGTTTCATGGAGAAATAGACAACAACGTACACCCTGCTAATACCATTCGTGTAGCCAATGCATTAATCAAGGCCAATAAGCGTTTTGATATGAAGATTTTGCCTACACAAAGACATGGTTTTGGCGATATGACTGAATATTTCTTCTGGGGTATGAGTGACTATTTTGCTCAACACCTTATAGGAGATAAAACAGAACGTCCAGTAGATTTAGAAGAAATGAATAGAGATATTCCACAGAATAGCAAAACAGGTGCTGCTGGTGGACCAGGAAGAAGATAATTTGTTTTTATTTCAATATGATAACCAATCCCCGTCAATATTTTTTTGACGGGGATTTTGTTTAATTAAATACCCTGCTTTATTTAATAGTAATTAATCGGATTAACTATTTCGGGTAATTTAAAATTGTACTTTTACATAAATATTGTAGACTTAAAATTCAGTGCGATGGCTGCTAGAACAGATTTATTTCAATCTCCAGATTATTATCAATTAGATGAGTTACTATCCGAAGAGCATAAACTGATTCGTGAATCGGTGAGGGCATATGTTAAAAAAGAGATTTCTCCCATTATAGAAGACTATGCGCAAAAAGCAGAATTCCCTGAGCAAATTGTTCGTCAATTAGGAGACTTGGGTTGTTTTGGACCAACTGTACCAACAGAATATGGCGGGGGTGGCTTAGACTATATTAGCTATGGATTAATGATGCAAGAATTGGAAAGAGGGGATAGTGGGGTTAGAAGTACTGCATCTGTTCAGGGAAGTTTGGTAATGCATCCCATATATGCATATGGTAACGAAGCCCAAAGAAATAAGTATTTACCAAAGCTTGCATCAGGAGAGTGGTTAGGTTGTTTTGGATTAACAGAACCAGACCACGGGAGCAATCCTGCAGGAATGATTACTAATATTAAAGACGCTGGCGATCATGTAATACTGAACGGGGCAAAAATGTGGATCAGCAACGCACCTTTTGCTACTGTTGCGGTTGTTTGGGCAAGAAATGAACAAAATGAAATTCAAGGAATAATAGTTGAGAGAGGAATGGAAGGATTTTCTACTCCAACTACACATGGTAAGTGGAGTTTAAGGGCAAGTGCAACGGGTGAATTGGTTTTTGATAACGTAAAAGTGCCCAAAGAAAATATATTGCCAAATGTAAAAGGATTAAAAGGTCCTTTAGGCTGTTTAACTAAAGCACGATTTGGAATAGCATGGGGTGCATTGGGGGCAGCTATGGATTGTTATGATACTGCATTAAGATATAGTATGGAGCGCCAACAATTTGGTAGGCCAATTGGAGGTTTTCAATTACAGCAAAAAAAATTGGCTGAAATGATTACTGAAATTACAAAAGGTCAATTATTGGTTTGGCGTTTAGGTGTTTTAATGAATGAAGGTAAAGCCACCCCTCAACAGGTAAGTATGGCTAAAAGGAATAGTTGTGAAATAGCCACCAATATTGCAAGAGACGCTAGACAAATGTTGGGTGGAATGGGTATTACCGGAGAATACAGCATTATGCGGCATATGATGAATCTAGAAAGTGTAATCACTTATGAGGGCACGCACGATATTCATTTATTGATCACTGGTATGGACATTACTGGGTACAATTCCTTCAAATAATGAAAGTTTTTCTTATCGGAATGATGGGGAGCGGGAAGAGTTTTTGGAAACAACGTCTTTCAGCTAAATTGAAAACAGGCGGATACGATTTAGACAACATTATTGAATCTGTTGAAGAGCATACTATTTCAGAATTGTTTGAGGAAGGAGGGGAAGCAGCTTTCAGAAAAACAGAAGCTAAATTGCTTAGATGGTTTGGAGAAAAAAAATCCTTTGTTCTAGCAACCGGTGGAGGAACCCCTTGTTTTCATCAAAATATGGAATGGATGAATCAACAAGGTATCACCATTTGGTTGGATGAACCAGTGGAAGTTTTAGTGGAGAGATTGCTCCCTGAAATGGATCAAAGACCGCTGCTTAAAAATTGCACAGGCGATGAACTTGAATCATTTATTCAAAAGAAATTAATAGAGCGATTTCAATATTACAGTCAAGCTAAAATTAGGTTGTCTGGAACTGAAATCAATCTAAAAAACTTAATTGCAAATATCAAATAAGATGCATAAAGGATTCATTATCATAGCGTCCTTTCTTGG
>JAGOGG010000243.1 GCA_017996795.1 Sediminibacterium sp.
GATTATAGCCGACTTGAAACTTTCGCAACACTTCTTCTCTAAAGCCTCTTTCTTTTAAATAGGAGTGGGCAATTAAATTGCCTTCCTCTGAATCAAACAATTGTTCAGCAAAAAACTTTTGTGCAAATGAATTAATGGCGTGCAAACTCTCGGCCATTTGCACTTGTTGCAATTGCTCCGGAGACTGTTGGGTTTCTTCAACTTCAATATTATATCGGGTAGCTAACCATTTGAGCGCCTCAACATAACTGAACTTTTCGTGCTCCATTAAAAAAGTAATGGTATTACCGCTCTTTCCACATCCAAAACATTTATAAATTTCTTTGGCTGGAGATACCGTGAAAGAGGGAGATTTTTCACCATGAAAAGGACATAGGCCTAAATAGTTGGTTCCTCTTTTCTTTAATTTCACAAACTCACCCACTACATCAATAATGTCTATTCTACTGGTAATTTGTTGTATTGTATTGGGAGATATCATAAATGGACACCAAAATTAGGTTAGAGAGAGCTTAACCGCCAAAATAAAAAATATTTGCGTGATTATGCGGGAACGCATTAATTTTAAAGATGCTTAAGAAAGAACGACAGGCCTACATTATACAGCAAATCAATATCCATAATAAAGTATTATCATCTGATTTATGTGTGCAATTGGATGTTTCGGAAGATACTGTACGCAGAGACCTGCAAGAATTAGCTGAAGAAGGCAAACTCATTAAAGTACATGGTGGGGCTTTGGCTAAGTCTTTCCATTTTACCATAGAAAGTAAGCAGGTATATTCTTTACCAGAGAAAAAAATTATTGCGCATAAGGCCATCGACCTTATAAAAGATGGTATGTTGGTGGTGATATCGGGAGGAACCACTATGCGTGAGCTAGTGAATATGCTCCCCCCAGACCTTAATGCTACTTTTGTAACAACCAATGTTCCCATTGCGTTGGAACTTTTAGAGCACCCCAATGCCGAAGTGATTTTTTTGGGTAATAAGCTGTTGAAAAGTGCGCAGATGGCGGTAGGAGCAGAAGTGGTGCAAAGATTGGGGCAAATTAAAGCAGACTTATGTTTATTAGGTACCAATAGCATCGATTTAAATTTTGGCATTACCGATTTAGAATGGGAAATCATTGAAGTAAAAAAAGCCATGATTGCCTGTGCCCAAAAAACAGTTTCATTGGCTATTTCAGAAAAGCTCAATACCACTCAACGTTTACAGGTTTGTGCTCTGGATCAAGTAGATGTTTTAATTACCGAATTAGCCCCTACAAATGAGAAATTAACCCCATATGCAAAGCTCGGTTTGAGCGTTTTATAGCATTGTGTACCCCATACACTTAAATACCCGCAAAAAAATGTGCATTATTTTGCTGTGAATTTTATGGTTTTAACAGATGATTAACCATATATTTATACCATCAATTATTTGATTAACGAAATGCTAAATTTTTTTGCAGCTTTTTGCAATTAATTTTTGTCAATGAACCAAACACTGTAGTTATGAGAAAACTCGCTTATGCCTGGAGGATTGCTTTCTTGCTTTTCTTCCTTGTGATGAAAGTCTCTGCACAGGATATAACCGTAACTGGCAATGTATCCGATTTAGAAAAAGGCTCTGCATTAGAGTCGGTTTCCATCCGTGTAGTAGGCAAATCAGTTGCAACCAAAACAGATGCTAAAGGTAATTTTACTATCAAAGCATCAAAGGGTCAAACCTTATTGATTACTTCACTGGGATTTGAAACCCAGCGAGTGTCTGTAAAAGATGATCAGAAAATAATCGTTCGCTTAAGAGCTGAATCTTCTGAATTAGAAGATGTGGTTGTAGTAGCGATGGACCAGAAAAGAAAGCCTCGTGAGTTGGGTTATTCCACTCAACAAGTTAAGGGTGCTGAAATTCAGGAAACCCAGCGTGATAACTTCGTAAATAGCCTTCAAGGAAGAGTTGCAGGTTTAACAGTGAATCCAACTTCTGGAACGGTTGGCGCCTCTTCTCAAATTGTACTTCGTGGATTTAACTCTTTGTCATTAAGTAACCAACCATTATTTGTGGTTGATGGGGTTATTATGGATAACTCTTCTTTCGATGAAACTTCTGATGGAGGTAGAAGCGTGGGGTTGGCTTCTGATCGTCCGAATAGAGGTAGCGATTATAGTAATAGGGTTTCAGATTTAAACCCCAATGATATTGAAAATGTAACCGTTTTGAAAGGACCTGAAGCAACTGCATTATATGGTAGCCAAGCTAGTTCTGGAGCAATTGTAATTACTACTAGAAAAGCAAAAACGAACAAATTGGCTGTACAATACGACAATGCATTTCGTATTCAAAAGTTAAATCGTTTCCCTCCAACTTTTGATGGATATACAAATGGTACCAATACTTTACCAAGTAATATTTTCCGCTATTTTGGACCTGCATATCCTACAGGTACTAAATTGTATGATAATATTGGTGCATTCTTTAGAAACGGTAAATCACAAACACATAACCTTGGTGTGGACTTCGGGATTAAGAAATCAATTTTCCGTTTCTCTGCTTCTTATGTAAAGCAGGAGGGTGTTGTACCAAACAATGACCAAGAAAAAATCAACTTGAGCTTACGCAATACCACTAAGATTTTTAAATGGTTGGAAATCACTCCATCGGTTGCTTATACTAGAACCAATACTGCTAAAGTATTGCGCTCTGCTGGTGGTTATTTGATTGGGTTAATGCAGTATCCTAATACAGTAGATGTATCTGTTTCAGAAGACGATGGTGGAAATAAATTACCCTTGTTTTCTGCTAATGCAAATTCTGAAGTAGATAATCCTTTATGGAACGTTCAAAACAATAGAGGTCGTGATCAAACAGACCGTTTGTTTTCTTCTTTGGGAGTTAATATCAACCCTACTAAATGGTTGAGTATTACTGGACGTTTCGGATATGATACCTATAAAACCATTGGATACCAAAACTATCATCCGCAATCCTTCTTTGTATCAACTGCTTTAAGAGGATCTCAGGATAACTACTGGAATACCTATAAAGGGTATAACC
>JAGOGG010000244.1 GCA_017996795.1 Sediminibacterium sp.
GCATCTTGTAACATGTCTTCCGCTTCCATGGTGTCTTGAGCATACCTCACACATACGCCCATCATTTTACCTGCGTGACGCTCAAATAGCATACGCTGGCAGGAAGGGTCCTGTTTTATACAGCCTTTTATCAACTCGTGCTCTGTCAAATGAGGTAATTTTAGGGTTGACTTAATATAGACGACCTATTCAGTTAAAATGCTGCCTGAATAGTCTAAACTAAACAAATATGAATAAAAAAGCCCCTATAACTACAGGGGCCATGTTATTTTATAAATATTTTAAGTTAAACGCTTAAAAACTGGTCGTGAATATAATCTACCACACTAATTAAGCTGCCGGTTTCTTTAAATACTTTCAATTGTCGATCTGCCCCAGTTCCTACTTCAAATATTTTAGCCACATGTTCTACTACATGTCTGCTGCCTAATTCATCTACCACGTCATCCACAAAATCAAGTAATTCATAAATGAGGGCCTTGGTATCTACTTCTGTTTCTTTTCCAAAATCAATCAATTTCCCTTCTATTCCATATCTGCTGGCTCTCCATTTGTTCTCATTGATCAATGATCGTTGATAAATCATGAAATTGAGGTTCTGGTTTCTAAGCTTGTAAATCTTAGCACAAATTGCTTGAAATAAAGCAGCAATGGTCATGGTTTCCATGATATTCATAGGCACATCACAAATCCTGAACTCCACTGTATTAAAAAATGGATGGACTCTTAAATCCCACCATATTTTTTTTGCATTATCTATACAGTTGGTCTTAATTAAAAGGTTTACATAATTCTCGTATGCTTCAAAACTTTCAAAATGATCGGGTATACCAGTTCTCGGGAATTTATCAAAAACTTTGGTACGGAAAGATTTATAGCCGGTATCCCTTGATTCCCAAAAAGGGGAGTTGGTACTCAATGCATATACATGGGGTAAAAAATAGCGGGCTGTATTGGCAATATGGATGGCCATTTTTCTATCTTCCATCCCTACATGTACATGTAGGCCAAAAATTAAATTACTTCTTGCCGCTTCTTGTAATTCGTTTACAATTTGGTTGTATCGAACATGATCGGTAATCAATTGGTTTTCCCAGTGGCTAAATGGATGAGTGCCTGATGCACCAACCCAAAGCCCTAATTCTCCGGCTATTTGTGCTATATTTCCTCTAAGTGAAGCCACATCTTTAAATGCTTCGTCAATGTTCTTACAAATATCTGTACCAACTTCTACAACCGCTTGATGCATTTCGGCTTTAACCTTATCTTTCATAGAGAGCTGACCTACTTGAACAATTTTTTGCTCATGACTTTTTAGCTCCCTCGAAATAGGATCAATGACCATGTATTCTTCTTCAACTCCTAAAGTAAAATGCTTGAAACTTAAATTAGACATATACTAAACGTGATATAGACTGATTAATAAAGTGGCTTTCCGTTTGCGCTTCTTTTAATGTACTCGCCCCAAGTTAAATTGTCTTTTCCATCTTCTTGAGCCAGTGCTTTTTCAATTGCATAATTAGCTGCAGTTTCTACCACCCAATCAAAATTTTCTTGACCAACACTTTTAATATCAGCATCTGGTGCAGGGTTGCAAAAGTCAATGGCGTAAGGCACTCCATCTCTTAAAGCTAATTCTACTGTATTGAAGTCGTACCCTAGGTATTGATTAATTTTTAACACAATTTCTGTCATCATTTTTAACTTTTCTGCAGAGGGCTTAAAGTCTGCAGCATACCTAAGATGATGTGGATTTCTGGGTTCATAAGACATGATGCGAACATGTTTCCCGCCAATGCAATAACAGCGATAGTATTCTTCAAAAACAATCTCTTCTTGAAGCAACATCACCAATTGGCCTGTTTCAGCGTGCTTTTCAAAGAAATCATTCATGTCTGTTAGTTTGTACACGTTTTTCCAACCTCCACCTGCAAATGGTTTCATATAGGCAGGGAAACCAACATAGCTAAATATCCCTTCCCAATCTAACGGGTAAGACAAATTGCTAAAAGACAATTCTGCTGTATCGGTTGGTAATTCTTTAGAAGGGAGTATAACTGTTTTAGGAACGGCTACTTCAATTTTTGTTGACAAACAATTATTAAAAAATTTTTCATCGGCACTCCACCAAAATGGATTGTTGATCACAGCTGTGCCACATAGTGCAGCATTTTTTAAATATGCCCTATAAAAAGGTACATCCTGACTAATACGATCAATAATCACTGCATATCCACTGCTTTCTCCTTGAACTACTTTATCAATTTTTACAGGCTCTGCTGTAATTCCCTTTACTTGTTTGCTATTGATTCGTTCAACAAATGCATTAGGGAAACTTCTTTCTTGCCCAAAGAGAATGCCTATTTTTTTCATAATTGCAGTTTTTAAGGTTGATTTGTAATTTAAGCTTTCTAAACATAAATAAAAAAATATAGCTATCTATTTTTCATAGCCTGCCCTATTTTTCATGCATTACACTATTTTTGATATTATGGCTAATCATGTAATTATTCAACCACCCATCATGCAAATGGAAACCAGTGTGGTTCATTCAGAATATTTAGAACGAGCTGTTACCATCAATATTTACATGCCATCTAAAATAAAATACCTCGATCAAGTTAGTTTGGTATTATTTAATGATGGTCAAGATTTAATCAAAATGTCTTTTGATGAAATATTTTCCGACCTTCTTGCAAGTGGAAGTATTGAGCCCATCGTATGTGTAGGTATACATTGCGGACCAGAACGCAAAATGGAATATGGTACAGCGTACTCTGCAGACTTTAATGGAAGAGGTGCAAAAGCTGGCTTGTATAGCAAGTTTATTTTTGATGAGTTACTGCCATTTATCCGAAAAAAATATAATGCACCTTCATTTAAAGACAAATCCTTTGCTGGGTTTTCATTGGGCGCATTAAGTGCCATGGATATAGCTTGGAATTATGCTAGTGAATTCAGAAAAGTTGGATTATTTAGTCCTTCACTTTGGTGGAGAAGAAAAGGGTATGAAGATGGGTATGACGA
>JAGOGG010000057.1 GCA_017996795.1 Sediminibacterium sp.
TTGTTTTTGCATACTGTCAGGTGTTGATCCTAAAAAGTAGTTAAAGAATTTTAGAATGGTAAATCGTCTACCACTTCTCCTGGAGGCGGCATATCGTTGTAATTGGCAGATGGCGGCATGTCTACATCACTGGTAAGTTTAACCGTTTCCATTCTCCAAGCGTCTAAATTGGTGATATAATTTTCACGACCATCTTTCATCCACTTTGTTCCTTTAATATTGAACATCACTTTTACTTCTTCACCTAAATTAAAGCGGTCGGGCATGGCAGTTTTATCTTGAACAGATTGAAACTTCACGTAGTTGGTAATGGTTCTTCCATTAATATCTTCTGTTTTTTCAATTACAAATTCCCTGGTTTTAAAGTTTTCTGTACGTTGTACTATATCAAATTTGGCAACCAATTTACCCGTGATTTCGTAACTCATAATTGTACTTTTATTTACTACAAAAGTAGGTTTAAATTTTCCAATTATTATTGTACCTTTCTTCACTTCAATGATTATTCATGCGTATTGTATCCGTTTTTTATAGTGGGTTTATTTTACTCTTGCTGGCTTGTGGTACTACTCAGGTTCCCAAGTCGGTGAGTTATTTGGGTTATAGTGTATCGCCCAAGATTAAGGCAGATACTGCTTTAATCAATTTGATTCAGCCTTACTCTGTCAAAGTGAACAGCACGATGAATGATGTTATTGGGTTTACGCCAGTTACTTTGACCAAGCGTTTGCCAGAAAGTGGGTTAGGAAATTTTATGGCCGATTGTATGAAGGAAATGGCTTCTAAAAAATTTGGTATACCGGTAGACATTGCGTTTATGAATCAAGGAGGCATCAGGGCCAGCATTAACAAAGGAAATATTACTGTAGGAAATGTATATGAGTTAATGCCTTTTGATAATTTATTGGTTTTACAAGAGTTGAAAGGATCGGTGATTGAAGCGTTGTTGAATCATATTGCTGCCGACGGTGGTTGGCCAATTTCATCGGGTTCTTCATTTAAGATTAAGAATAAACAAGCCGTGGAGATTATCATCAATGGCAAGCCATTGGATCGAAGTGCTACTTATACAACAGCCAATTCAGATTATATAGCACAAGGAGGGAGCGATGCCGCTATGTTAAAAGCATTCCCTTTTCAGAACAAGGGGTATTTGATTCGAGACGCTTTAATTGAATATATTAAGCAAATCACCACAAGTGGTAAACCCATCGATGCAAAAATTGAAAACCGAGTAACCAGCACCAGCAATGAATAGAAGACATTTTATTAAGCAAACCGCATTGGCAAGTTCTGCAGTAATGGCTAGTAGCATGGCTGGAGTTTCTTTGTTGAATGCACAAGGAATTCCTGAACAATCTTTACTCACCATTTTACATACCAACGACGTTCACAGTAGATTGGATCCTTTTCCGATGGATGGGAGCAGAAACCAGGGATTGGGGGGTGTAGCTGCAAGGGCTTCTTTAATTCAGTCTATTCGGGAAGAGAACAACCCAACCCTTTTATTGGACGCAGGCGATATTTTTCAAGGAACCCCTTATTTTAATTTGTACAAGGGCGAACCTGAAATTAAAGCAATGAGTAAAATGGGGTACGACGCAGTTACCATGGGTAATCATGATTTTGATGCGGGCATTGAAAATTTTGCCAATCAATTACAACATGCCAATTTTCCTGTTGTGATTAGTAATTACGATTTCACTAACACACCCATGGAATATAATTATAAGCCCTATACCATTATTCAGAAAGGAAAACATCGTGTAGGAATTTTAGGGGTTGGGATTGAATTGGAAGGATTGGTTCCAAAGAATTTATATGGAAATACGGTGTATAAAGACCCAATAGTTGCTGCCAATGAAACCGCAGAAATTTTAAAACAAAAAAAATGTGATTTTATCATTTGCTTATCGCATTTAGGAGATAAGTATAGCGAGAATAAAGTAAGTGATGAAATATTAGCGAAAGCAAGTCGTAACATCGATTTGATTATTGGGGGCCACACACACCGCTTTTTTGATCAACCTAGAAAATACACCAACAAAGACGGTGGGGATATTTTGGTGAACCAAATGGGCTTTGGAGGCATCCAAATGGGTCGTTTGGATTATAATTTTTCGGCTAGGAAAAGAAAAAATTCCCCGAAAGCCCATACTGTGGTTATAATGAGAAAACCTAACGAATAAAAAAATTTTTTTTTCAACATAAAGTCTACATATTCGCATCCCTATTTTATTTTTTAAACATATCCACATATGGGGAAAATAAGATAACTTGTAAGCAGAGACAAAACTTAACTGATTATATAAAATTGTTCACTTTTTTGTATGGCTAGGAACGCTGAAAATGTTTGGATCAATTGTTTAAAGATTATTAAAGACATTGTAGAATGGCAACATTTTAAAACATGGTTTGAACCTATTACTCCTGTAGAATTAAAAGGGAATGTATTAATGATACAAGTTCCTTCTCAATTTTTCTATGAGTACCTAGAAGAGCACTATGTTACTTTGCTTGCTAAAACCTTGAAACGTGAATTGGGTAAAGACGCTAGATTAGAATACCGAATCATGGTTGATAGCGGAAATACAAATGGCAGAAATGGTTCTGTTGATATTCCTGCACGTGGTCCTAAATCAATCAACAACAACGAAATGAATTTTCCATTGGTGATTGATAATCCAGTGAAGAATCCTTTTGTTATTCCAGGGTTGAAGAAAATGCAAATTGATCCTCAATTGAATCATGGATATATTTTTGATTCATTTATTGAAGGTGATTGCAATAGGGTTGCCCGCAGAGCTGGTAAAACAGTAGCAGAAAAGCCCGGAGCCAATTCTTTTAATCCATTGGTTATCTATGGTGGGGTAGGATTGGGTAAAACCCATTTGGCCCAAGCCATCGGAAATGATGTGAAAAGAATGCACCCTTCTAAAGTGGTGTTGTATGTAAGCAGCGAGAAATTCATAAATCAGTTTGTTGACCATAGTCGTAATAATGCCATCAATGACTTTATCCACTTCTATCAGTTGATTGATGTGTTGATTATTGATGATGTTCAGTTTTTCAGTAGGGCAGAAAAAAGTCAGGATGCTTTCTTTGCCATCTTTAACCACTTGCACCAAAGCGGTAAACAATTGGTCTTAACTTCTGATAAACCACCTAAGGATTTAGATGGTATGCAGGAACGATTGTTGAGTAGATTTAGATGGGGATTAAGTGCAGACTTACAAGTTCCAGACTACGAAACAAGAATTGAGATTTTAGAAAAGAAAATGAAGAACGACGGCCTTGATATGCCTAAAGAGGTAATCAAGTACGTTGCCTACAATATCAATACCAATGTGCGGGAACTAGAAGGTGCATTAATCTCTTTACTGGCTCAGTCTTCTTTGAATAAGAAAGAAATTGATGTTGAGTTGGCTAAGAAGGTATTGAGAAACTTTGTTAAGACCAGCAGCAAAGAAATTACCATTGACGCTATTCAAAAAATGGTCTGCGAATATTTTGATGTTCCTTATGATCGTTTATTGCATAAAACGCGTAAAAGAGAAATTGTACAAGCACGTCAAATTACCATGTACTTGGCCAAGGCATTTACCAAGAACTCTTTAAAAACCATTGGGGAACATTTTGGTGGTAGAGACCATACTACGGTTATTCACTCTTGTCAAACGGTGAAAGACTTGATGGACACCGACTCTATTTTCAGAGAAAACGTAATGGAATTAACACAGAAAGTGCAGTTAGCCGCTATGTAGTTTGATTTTTCTTGGGCCTTAAAATATTGTACATCCTGTCTCTTATAGACGGGATGTTTTATTTTATGAATTTTTCAATCAATTTTTGGCAGTTAAGCTTAGGAAACTTATTTTTGCAGCCCTCTCCGAAAGGAGTAAGGACGGTGAGGTGGATGAGTGGCTGAAATCAGTAGTTTGCTAAACTGCCGTACGGGTTAAACTGTACCGCGGGTTCGAATCCCGCCCTCACCGCAGATTAATTAAACACTAATCTGACAGCAAACTCAAGAATGATTTTCTCCGGCGAAAATCAGGATAACAAAGTCTCGGGAAGTAGCGCAGGCCGGTAGCGCACCTGGTTTGGGACCAGGGGGTCGCAGGTTCGAATCCTGTCTTCCCGACGAAACAAAATGAGCCTCGGCAATAGCCGGGGTTTTTTTGTGCTCGAGTGTTGAGCGTTTACGCTCATAAACGAGAGCGCATAAAAACCCAAAGAGCGCGAAGCGCTCAGGCTCATTTTGTTTTAGTACCACCCCCAAATAGGATCAGCGAGTGAAACGAGCTAATCCTATTTGACTGAGCACAGCGACGTGAATCCTTTGTGATCAGCGAGTGAAACGAGCTAATCCTTTTATATTTACTTATGCAAAAACTTGTAGCCCTTCTCCGCGGCATCAATGTAGGTGGCCACCACAAAGTGCCCATGGCAGAGCTGAAAATGTTTCTAACCAACTTGGGCTGTGATAATGTTAAAACCATTTTAAACTCTGGAAATGTGGTTTTTGAAACCAAGAAGAAAGATAATGCTGGTTTGGAGCGTATTATAGAAATGGCTCTCACTGAACATTTTGGTTTCCCAATACCAGTGATTTTAATCCCCCATAATCAAATAAGCGAATTGGTAAATGAGGATCCATTTGCCGATGTGGAAGTTCATAAAAATATGCGCTTGTATGTTTCATTTTTAAAAGAACCATCTATAACCAACATAAAGCTGCACTATATTTCTAATGATAAGGCTTTTACGATTATTGGTGTAAGAGACAAGTTTATAGTAAGTGTTTTAGATATTACAACAAGCAATACCCCAAAGGGAATGGAAGATTTAGAAAAGCTTTTCGGGAAGAATATAACAACTCGAATTTGGAATACCATTCAGAAAATAAATAACTGTTGAAGAACTCAATTCGATAGATGATCAATCAACATACAATTATTAGCTACTTTATTAATAAGCCCAAAGCCATTTTTTTAGTAGACTCTATTGGGGCGTTTCTTTCTGCTTTTTATTTATTGATTATTTCAAGATTCTGCAGTGACTTTTTTGGAATTAACACTTCCACTCTCCAACTATTGACAATCTTGCCTATTGTATTTTGCATCTATTCTGCTTGCTGTTATTTATTAGTTAAACGCAGCTATAAACCCTTTATTCTAATCATTGCAATTGCCAATTTTCTGTATTGTTTGATAACAATGGTGTTAATCTTTACTCATTATTCGGAACTTACCATTTTAGGTTTGAGTTATTTTATACTAGAATTGATGATTATAGGTATTATTGTATATTTAGAATTTGATATTTCTTCAAAATTCACATAGTAGTGTGAAAAATGATGTATTTATTTTTACAATCAGTAAAATATCCTAAAATTCACATTTAAATGTGAAAATAGTTGTCTTTTGTGATTATTTTCATAATATTGTATCATAAATCACAGTATAATGTTAATTAATGAAATTGGAAAGAGTATTAAATTGAGAAGAAAAGCATTAAAAATTACTCAAACGGATCTAAGTCAATTGGCAAATATTTCAATCAATACATTATATAAAATTGAGAGAGGTCAAACCAATCCTACCATTGATGTTATTGAGAAGATAACGAATGTATTGGGTTTAGAAATTATACTGGCAGTTAAAAAAATTTCAACTAATCCTATTTCATGAGAAAATTGGGAATTTATAGAAATAGAGAATTTGCAGGTATTCTTACAGAATTAAGTAGGGAGAATTATCTTTTTGCATATGAAGAGACCTATTATAATGACAGTTCTAAACCTCCTATAAGTCTTACAATGCCTAAATCACAAAAAGAATATAACTCCCCTTTTTTATTTCCATTCTTTTTTAATATGCTTTCTGAGGGAGTAAATAGGCAATTGCAATGTCGTTTACTTAAGATAGATGAACAAGATCATTTTGGGTTGCTTTCTGCTACTGCACAAAATGATACAATAGGAGCTATAACTGTAAAACCAATAGAACCTTAATGAGCCAAATAGAAATAAAATATTGTCCAGGAACACTAGCAGAGGGCTTTACAACTTATAGCCCTACGTGTTTACGCAATATGTTTAATAATAAAAAAGTTAGTCATATCCTTCCGTATGACGCTCCACAAACAAATGAAGTTGATGCAGAAAAATTTATGGAGAATAGAAAAAGGATATCTATATCTGGCGTACAAGAGAAAATGTCTTTACTGTTAAGTAAAAATATTTTAAGATTGACTGAAAATGGAGAGCAAGGAACATATATTTTAAAACCAATTCCGAGAGATCTTAAGAAGGTTGATCAAGTGCCTGCCAATGAGCACCTAACGATGCAAATTGCTTCTAAAGTATTTGGTATTAATACCGCACAAAATGCAATGATTTTTTTTAAGAACGGATCTCCTGCATATATAACCAAGCGTTTTGATGTTAAGCAAGATGGATCAAAGTGGGGAAAGGAAGATTTTGCAACACTTGCTGGAAGAACTAAAGATAATGCAGGCGCCGATTTTAAATACACATACTCTTATGAAGCTGCAGCAGCTATCATACGTCAATATGTTCCTGCATGGAGAGTTGAGATTGAGAAATTTTTTATAATTGTGGTTTTCAATTACCTTTTTTTAAATGGAGATGCACATTTAAAAAACTTCTCTTTGCTAGAAAGCGAAACAGGAGATTATTTGCTAAGTCCTGCATATGATTTAATCAACACAAGATTGCATGTGGATGATACAGATTTTGCTTTAGATAAGGGATTATTTGAAGACAATTATCAATCTGAAACTTTTAAAAAAACATTCCATAGAGGTAAGCAAGATTTTGAAGAGTTTGCAAAGCGAATAGGCGTATCAGAAAATCGAATTGAAAAATTATTAGAACCATTTCTAATGAAGCAGAAAACGGTTGAGACACTGGTTAATAGTTCCTTTCTAAATACCCCCAATAAACGCGGATATTTAATGGATTATAGTTCGAGACGAAACTTGCTGATTAAGTAAGCTATCTTTACATATTATAACAAAATATGACTTTTCAAGAACTCAACCTCAATACCGCTCTTTATTCAGCCTTAGATGATTTAGGGTATACTATTCCAACTACCATTCAGCATAAGGTTTTTCCAATTGCAATGTCAGGTAAAGATGTATGTGGAATTGCGCAAACAGGAACAGGCAAAACAATGGCTTATTTATTGCCCTGTCTGAAACAATGGAAGTTCGATAAAAATAAAGATCCTCAAATTTTAATTATTGTTCCTACGAGGGAGCTGGTTGTTCAAGTGGTGGAAACAGTAAAGAAATTATCTGGTTACATGAGTTTGGATGTGGTAGGTGTTTATGGGGGAGTAAATATCAATACCCAACAACTAGAAGTAGAAAAAGGAGTAGATGTGTTGGTTGCAACGCCAGGCCGTTTGTTTGATTTGGCCATGAATGGTGCTTTTAAAACCAAGTATATTAAAAAGCTGGTAATTGATGAGGTAGATGAAATGATGAATCTTGGATTTAGAACACAGTTGAGAAATATCATGGATTTGTTGCCGCAAAAAAGACAGAACCTATTATTCTCAGCAACCATTACCGAAGAAGTGGAGTCGTTAATGGAGACGTATTTTAATTCGCCTGTTCGAGTAGAAGCTGCTCCAACTGGTACACCACTAGACAATATTGAGCAAAGCCGTTTTAACGTTCCTAATTTTTATACAAAAGTAAACTTACTTGAACTGTTGTTAGAACAAGATGCTACAATGACTAAAGTATTGGTCTTTACAGCAACAAAAAAATTAGCGGATCAACTATTTGAATCTTTAGAAAAACGTTTTGAAGGTACCATTGGGATAATCCATTCTAATAAGGAACAAAACCACCGTTTTAATACGGTTAAACAATTCAAGGAAGGAACGTATCGATTTATTATTGCAACAGATATTGTTGCAAGAGGAATAGATATTTCCGAGGTAACACATGTGATTAATTTTGATACCCCAGATGTTCCAGAAAACTATATTCATAGAATTGGAAGAACTGGAAGGTTCGATAAAAAAGGTATTGCCATTAGTTTTACCACCGAAAAGGAAATGCCTTTTATTGTTGCTATTGAGGAATTGATGAAATATGAAATACCTGTTGTTGAATTACCTATTCACTTAAGCATTTCTGATATTCTTACAGAAGACGAGAAGGCCAAGGTTTACATGAAAGTGCCTTATGTAAAGCCTAAAAAGAAATCGGATGCTGGGCCTGCATTTCATGAAAAATCAGCTAAAAATCAGAAGCGCAACGTAAAAGTGAGGCGTAAAGATGAAATGAAGAAAAAATATGGTAAGCCCATTAAAAGAGGAGCAAAAAAATAGTTATTAGCTAATAATTATTTAAATTCAAGGCTATGAAGAATAATACACGCTCAGCCTTACTTATAATCGGGCTTCTTGCTTTTTCATTAAAAACTTTTTCTCAATCAACCAACAAGCCCACCTATGTGATAGTGCATGGGGCATGGGGCGGTGGATGGTCATTCAAAAAAGTTGATTCTTTGTTAACTGCTGCTGGCAGTAAAGTATACAGGCCAACACTAACAGGGCAAGGAGAACGAGTTCACTTAGCAACACCGGAAATAGGACTGAGTACCCATATTCAAGATGTGGTAAACACCATTTTATTTGAAGACTTACGGAATGTGATTTTAGTGGGACATAGTTATGGAGGAATGGTTGTAACGGGTGTAGCAGATAGCATACCAGAAAGAGTTTCAAAATTGATTTATTTAGATGCTTTTGTGCCAGAAGATGGGGAGAGCGTCTTTGCACTTGGAAGAACTCCAGAGGGCATGAAACCCTTAATGGAAAACGGCTTCTTGATACCACGTTGGGTAAGACCTAATCAACCAGCGCCCAAAGATGTTCCACATTCAGTAAAAACATTCACGGATAAAATCAGTTTGAAAAATCCAAAAAGAATGATGATTCCTACCCATTATATTCTCACTGTTGATAAAGGGAAAGATAGTTCAAAAGATGATTTTTCTGTACAAGCTGATAAAGCTAGAAAATACAATTGGCCTGTAACCATCTTAGAAGCCGATCATAATCCTCAATGGTCAGCACCTTTTCAATTGGTTAAAATTTTACAATAAATATGCCATCTTATTACTGATGCCTAACATTTAAACCTTTCCATTGTTGCTTTCTCTAACGCTTCTCTGTGATCTGGGTGTGCGATGCTGATTAATGCTTTGGCGCGCTGCGTCATATTCATTCCAAATAAATTGACTGCACCATATTCTGTTACCACCCAATGTATATGTCCTCTGGTGGTTACCACACCTGCACCTTGTTTTAAATAAGGAACAATTCTTGAAATGCCTTTATTGGTGACAGATGGAATGGCAATAATGGGTTTGCCACCTTCGGACAGTGCTGCTCCCCTTATAAAATCCATCTGACCGCCAATACCAGAATATTGATACATGCCAATTGAATCTGAACATACTTGTCCAGTTAAATCTATTTCAATTGCACTATTAATGGCTGTTACTTTTTTATTTAAGCTTAATATCCTTGGATCATTTACATAATCAATATCCAATGATTTGATGATGGGATTGTCGTCTGCAAAATCGTACAGCGCTTTTGTACCCAACATAAAAGAAGTCACACAATATCCTTTTACAATTTTCTTTCTGCTGTTGTTGATGGTGCCGTTTTGAATCAACGGAATAACCCCATCCGAAAACATTTCTGTATGCAGTCCTAAGTTTTTGTGATTGGTTAAATTAGCCAATACGGCATCTGGAATACTTCCAATACCCAATTGCAATGTGGCTTCATCTTCCACTAGTTCTGCAACAATTTTTCCTATTTGTCGGGTAATAGTTGTTGCGCCACTTGCATAACTTACTTCTGGTAATGGATCATCGGTCCATACCGCCATATCAAATCTTGAGAAAGGAATAAATCCATCACCATGTACCCTTGGCATATTTGGATTCACTTGTGCAATCACCATTTTTGCAGAACGCAATGCAGATTTTACAATATCTACAGAAGTGCCTAAAGAACAATATCCATGTTTGTCTGGCGGAGATACCGATACAATTGCAACATCAACTTCTAAAATGTTTCTATTGAATAATAAAGGTATTTCACTTAAAAAAACAGGCGTATAATCTCCCATTCCTTGACTAATGGCTTTTCTATTGCTTTCAGAAACAAAAAGCGAATTCATATAAAAATGCCCCGCTAATGAAGGATCATTTAAGTTAACCCCTTGTTGAGTAATACTGATTAATTCAACATTTTGTAATCGTTCTTTTTGGCTTACCAATTCATTAATTAGTCTTACTGGGGTGGCAGCACTTCCATGTAAGAAAACAGTTGAATTCGATTGAATTTGCTGGATGGCTTCGGTGGCTGTTACAAACGGGATAGAGGGCTTCAAACTCATGTGTTATTGAATATCTACAAATTTACTAAATGAATACCTAGTGTACCAAAACTGCTTTAATTTCATGATATAAATCATATCGTTATGTACAAGTTTGCATGGGTACTGAATTGCAGCATTTGGGTGTTGACCTTGTTGAATATTTGTCATGCCCAAAACACAACACCTATTGCGTACATCACAAGTGGTGATCAATCTCAACTATTGCAAAAACAATTGCTTCAAAAAAAATCAATTGATTCAACAACTCGTATTTTAATTAATCCCAAACAGCAATTTCAAACCATTGATGGATTTGGTTTTACCCTTACGGGTGGATCGGCCCTGTTGATTCAGCAAATGCAGCCAGCAAAAAGAAAAGCATTATTGCAAGAATTATTTGGAAAAACAGCCGATGCTATTTCAATTAGTTATTTGCGTATTAGTGTGGGTGCTTCTGATTTAAGTGAATCGGTTTTTAGTTATCATGATTTGCCCAATGGCGAAATGGATACTTTGTTGCATGAATTTAATTTGTCTAGAGACACGATTCATTTAATTCCCCTTATAAAACAAATATTAGCAATCAATCCAACCATAAAATTGATGGCTACTCCCTGGAGCCCGCCCACTTGGATGAAAACAAATCATAACAGTATGGGAGGGAGTCTGATCCCCCAGTATTACAACACTTATGCAAGATACTTACTGAAATATATTC
>JAGOGG010000058.1 GCA_017996795.1 Sediminibacterium sp.
AGCAAGTAGTACTGTTGTGTCAGTTAACAGCAGCTATGGTGCTTTAGTGCCTTACACATCATTCAGTAGTGCTAAAGTATTGGCTTATTTATTAAAGAATGGGGTGAAAGTGCGTTTTGTTGAAAAACCATTTACTTATAAAAATAAAAATTACGATAGGGGTACACTGGTTGTTTTAAAGACCAGTAACCAACAAAATTGGTTAACGGTATTAAACAATGCCTGTACTCAATTTAATGTTCAAGCTGATGCAGTAGAAACAGGCTTTATGGACAAGGGTTCAGACTTTGGTTCGCCTGATATTAAAAATATTGCAGCAACACCCAAAGTTGCCATGTTAACTGGTGAGCAAAGTTCTTCTTTAGCTGCAGGGGAGGTTTGGCATTATTTCGATAAAATTTTGGAATATCCAATTACACTTTTGAATGCAGTGGATATTGCTCGGTACAATTTAAAAAATTATGATGTTGTAGTTATACCCGATGGTAATTACAGAAGCTTGGGCGAAAAAGCCACAGCTGATAAATTGAAAGACTTTGTTCGTGGGGGTGGAAAAATCATTGCTCTTGAAAATGCAATGGCTTTAATGAGTAGATCAGATTGGGGAATTAAACTTAAGGAAGCCAAGCCAGACAAAGCAGAAGATTCTGTAAAAAAATACGCAAACAGAGAAACAGATTATATCACTAATTCTATTCCTGGAGCCATTTATAAAGTTGATTTAGACAATACGCATCCTTTGGCTTTTGGATATCCTGATTTTTATTATACACTTAAGCAAGATGGCAATGTGTATGAAATGATGAAGGATGGTTGGAACGTGGGCACTATTAAAAAAGAAGCCTATGTTACAGGATTTGCCGGTGCTAAATTAAAGCCCAGCTTAAAAGATGGAATGTTGTTTGGCGTGCAAGATATGGGTGCAGGAACAGTAGTTTATATTTCTGAAGATCCATTATTTAGAAACTTCTGGGAAAATGGTTATTTGTTAATTGCTAATGCAGTTTTTTTAGCAGGTAAGTAATCGTATTTCTAACCAGTTAATAGAAATTGCTCAATAAATAGTAAAAGGGTTAAGGATAAAGTAAAGATACTTTCCTTAACCCTTTTTTATTATTATGATGGATGGTCTTAGATTCTGATATTTAATGCCAACATATAGTTTCTTCCAGCCATTGGGTAATAAAAATTCTCTGTTATAACACCACCTCCAGCAAAATAGCTAAATGTATATCCATTGGGCTCATACTTTTTATTATAGAGGTTATTCAATTGAAAGATTATTTGCGCTTCCTTTAGTACTTTATTCTTTATAGTATAAATAGCTCTAAAGTCTTGTGTATAAAATCCATTCAATTTTCTTTGTTCATTTTGGGTATTATCTAGGTACTGTTTGCTTACCCACTTATTTAATAAACTCAGTTCCAGTTGTTGAATGGGAGTAAAATTGATACCCATTGCTGCAACTAAAGATGGTGAAAAAGAAATGTCTTTATTCTGGTGCTCAATACTAAGTTGACCACCATTATCATAATCGTCTATATATTCAGTAAACAACTTGATTTTATTCTTGCTAAGACTCAAATTTCCATTGATATTTAACCAACTTTTTAAAGAAGCTGCTGCTTGTAATTCTATTCCTGCTCTATAACTATTGGGTATATTGGTTCTGGTATAGGCACCTACATCATTAATGGCACCAGTTAATACCAATTGGTTATTGTACTTCATATAGTAGGCGGTTAATCCAAATGAGTACCGGCTATTTTTTTGTTCAATTCCTAGTTCCCAATCATGTAATGATTCATGCCTAGGTTGATTCAATAGACCAGCCTGAAAATCATCTCTATTGGGTTCTTTGCGTGCTATGGCATAACTGAAATATCCATTCCAATTGTTTTTGTTATAGGCAATACCTGCTTTTGGGTTAAAGAAAGTAAATGATCGATTGATATTCAATGTTGGATTGTCACTGAATCCATTCATATTATGCTTAACTGTTCTAAGTTGTAAGTCTGTAAAAAGGGAAATGTTTTTTGCTATAGGGTATTGCCATTTTGCATAAATATTGGCATCGTTTTTTGTTGCTGGTAAATCATAGTATTTATATCCTGTGGGTACTGTTCCAACTTCTATAAATGGAATGGTGCCGAAATGACTTCCTTTGTAAACAGACCAACCTCCTCCTACAGTAATTTCCTGTTTATTTTTCTTGTATTGCAACGAAATGATTTGTCCGTAAAAATCATTATCCAACCAACGCTGTCTTACTAAATTGGTCCTGGTGATGGTGTTGCCAGCTACTACCTGATTGGGAAGTCCATATCTAGAAAAGCGTTGGTCTGCTTTGTATTCTTCATAATAGCCATTTCCTTTTGTTAAAAAGAATGCGGTGTTAAATGACCAATAATCGTTGATAGCAGTATTGTAAAATAATTGATAATGAGTTTGGGTGTAATTATCGGTTTGGTTTTCGTAAGGGCTCCCTGCTTTTTCCGTTCCAGCAGGATTATTCGTACGATCGGTTTTTAATAATGACTCCGCTACACCATACCATGCTTGATAAGTTTTTTCTTTACCTGAGAAAACATTCAATCTAATTGATGATTTTTTATTGAGGTATGCTGCACTAATATAAAATGATTTTAAATCGCTATTAGCCCGGTCTATAAATCCATTACTGGTTATTTTACTAATTCTTGCATCAACAATAAAATGATTACCGATTAATCCTGTGCCTACTTTGATGGTATTTTTAATGGTATTAAATGAACCAATACTATTGTTGAATTCTGTATATGCTTTACTATTAAATTCGTTGGTACTCATATTGAGTGTGGCACCAAATGAGCTGGCTCCATTAGAGGAAGTTCCTGCTCCCCTTTGAATTTGTATACTATTTACCGAAGAAGAAAAGTCGGGTAGGTTTACAAAAAATGTACCCATACTTTCTGCATCATTATAAGGAATTCCATTTAAGGTTACATTGATTCTAGTTGCATCGGTTCCCCTAATTCTAATTCCTGTGTAACCTACACCATTCCCTGCGTCTGCATTAATAACCACGGCTGGTGTTTGATTCAATAAAAAGGGAATATCGGTACCTAGATTTAATTTAGTAATGGCCGATTTATTTAAATTGGTTTTGGTAAATGGAGAGCGGTCGCTTGCCCTGATGGCTTTAACTTCTAGTGGTTGAAGAAATAATTGAAAAGGCTTTAATTCAAAAATATGCACTTGGTCTAAATTGGAGGGAATGGTAAAACTGCCATTTTCGAAACCCACACTACTAATGTTAAAATTGGTTTTTTTAAAGGCTTTTATAGTAAACAACCCTTGCTCATTGGCACTAATTTGTTGGTTACCGAAACTGATAGTAGCTCCTGGAATTGGTTTGCCATTACCTTTTTCTACTACTTGACCTTTGAATGTGTTGGAACTTGTTTGTGCAGCAATCAATAAGCTTAAAAGCATGATTGCTGTTGTTCCCATAATTTTTTTCATTTTTTAAATGGTTTAAAAATTAAATAATGGGAACAGGGAAATGCAATAGGAGAGGTATCCGAAAAAAATGTATCACCTTCCCTTCGCAGGAATTACCCTGTTCAGGTTCAACGGGTATTTCTCAGCCGAACAGTTGTTCAGCACCCCGAGGACGTAGCAAAAATAGTTCTTTCTTTTATAAAGAGGGTGTAACTTTCTACTTGTTCAATCGTTTTTATAAAAAACCTCACAATGAAGAAACAAATTTTACTCATTATAAGTGCCTTCATTTTTGCAATTGGCTTTGCACAAGATGAAAAAAAATTGGTATTTGATGTGAACGCTCAAGAGCGCAAAGTAGGTCCATTTAATGGTATTGAAATTTCAGGAGCCATTAATTTGTACGTATCGCAAGGAAAAGAAGAAGCAGTGGCTGTGAGCGCTAGTGAGCCAGAATTACTAGACAAAATTAAGACTGTTGTAAGAAACAATACCCTGTACATTTCTCTTGATACCAAGGGGATGAGCTGGAAGAAATGGGGCAATAATCAAATAAAAGCTTATGTGACTTTTACCGATTTAATCAAGTTAGAAGCTTCTGGTGCTTGCAATATCAAATCGGCCGGCAAAATGAAATTAACAGATTTGAAAGTAGAATTGTCAGGTGCCAGTGATTTTACTGGGGAACTTGAAATGGGTAATATCCGAATAGATTTAAGCGGCGCTTCGCAAGTCAATTTAAAAGGGACGGCCGATAAAGCAACTTATTTAGCAAGCGGCGCAAGCAGTATTAAGGCATTTGATTTTGCTGCAAATTTTTGTAAGATTGATGCAAGTGGCGCTTCCTCTGTTCGAGTTTTAGCAAATAAAGAAATTAGCGCAGAAGCAAGTGGAGCAAGCAGTATACAATATAAGGGCGAAGCAATTATTAAAGATTTCAATAGCAGCGGAGCTTCTTCCGTAAAGAGAAAAACCGATTAGAAATTAAATAATATTTGGTTGCTAAGCTTCTAAAACTTACTTTTGCAACCCATTACATCGCGAGATAGAGCAGCGGTAGCTCGTCGGGCTCATAACCCGAAGGTCGGAGGTTCGATCCCTCCTCTCGCAACAGCTTAAAGGCCCTTATGGGGCCTTTTTTTATGGGTTTAAGTTATAATAAAATAAACAGTTATTTGAACTGCCTTCACTGGCAGCAAGGAGATTGCCTAAATAATGATTAAATTGAATTGGTGAAAGCAGGTTTTGTAAATATTTTTGGTAAGCCCAACGCGGGCAAAAGCACCCTACTAAATGCATTAATAGGAGAGAAGATGGCTATTGTTTCTCCTAAGGTTCAAACAACCAGGCATCGTATCAAAGCATTTTTAAATAAACCTGGTGAATACCAAATCATCTTTTCTGATACGCCAGGTATTATTGACCCTAAGTATAAGCTTCATCAAAAAATGATGGATTCGGTTAAAGGTGCATTGGAAGATGCAGATTTAGCTTTATTAATGGTTGACGCGAATGATAATTTTGAGGAATGTGATGCCATTTTTGCTGCGTTGAAATTAAAAGTGCCGGCTTTACTTATTTTAAATAAAATAGATATTGCGGGCAATGGTAAGATTGCAGAAGCAGAAGCATTTTTTGCTAATAAGTCTTATTGTAAGCAGTTGGTAAAAATTGGGGCTCTTCAAAAATTACATCTAAATAAATTGTTAGCGGTAATTGTGAGTATGTTACCCGAAGGTCTTCCATTTTATAATGAAGACGATTTAAGTGATTTACCTACTCGTTTTTTTGTTTCGGAAATGATTCGCGAAAAAATTTATGAATTGTTTGCAGATGAAATACCATACCATTCTGCGGTTTTGGTGAATGAATACAAAGACAAAGGAAATATTATTAAGATTCAGGCAGATATTATTGTGCATAGAGAAACACAAAAAGCAATCATCATTGGCGAGAAAGGAATGATGATTAGGCAAATTGGTATTCAGGCAAGAAAGGATATCGAAGCCTTTGTACAGAAAAAAATATTTTTAGAGTTATTTGTAAAAGTGCGTCCTAAATGGCGCGACAATGACCTTCAATTAAAAGAATATGGTTATCAATAAATGGTAACTGATTACCTCAATAAGAATTACAAAAAATGAGTTACACCGTAGCAATTGTTGGAAGACCCAATGTAGGAAAAAGCACTTTCTTTAATCGTTTATTAGAACAGCGTAAAGCTATTGTAGATGATATAAGTGGTGTAACAAGAGATCGCCAATATGGTGTTGCCGACTGGAATGGAAAATCATTTAACCTTATAGATACAGGTGGATTTGTACCACAGAGTGATGACATTTTTGAAGTGGAAATTCGCAAACAAGTTAAAATTGCCATAGACGAAGCCAATGCCATCATTTTTATGGTAGACGTGGCAACAGGAATAACTGACTTAGATGAAGCCATGGCCGATTTGTTGCGCAGAAGCAGTAAGCCAGTATTTGTTGTGGTGAATAAAGTAGACAATGGAACAAGAGAGCTAGAAGCAACTGAGTTTTATAGTTTAGGTTTCGAACATACTTTTTTTATTAGTAGTATTTCAGGAAGCGGAACAGGAGATTTATTGGATGGAGTGGTTGCCAATATTACCGATGAAGAAGGTCAAGAGAGTACTATTGATAGTGAATTACCCAAGTTTGCCATTATTGGTCAACCTAATGTGGGCAAATCGTCTTTGTTGAACGCATTGGTTGGAGAAGAAAGAACCATCGTAAGTAATATTGCTGGTACAACCAGAGATACCATACATACACACTATAAACTTTTTCAGAAAGAGTTTATGCTTATTGATACCGCTGGTATCAGAAAGAAAAGCAAAGAGAAAGACGACCTTGAATTTTATTCAATCATCAGGGCCATCAAAGCCATGGACGAAGCAGATGTTTGTTTATTGGTGATTGATGCGCACAAAGGAATTACTGCACAGGATATTACCATATTTAGTTTAGCAGCAAGAAAGGGAAAGGGTATTGTTATGTTGGTGAATAAGTGGGATTTAATTGAAAAGGAAACCAACACAGCCCGTGATTATGAAAAATTACTCAAGCAAAAAATGGCTCCATTTAACGATGTACCTATTTTATTTATATCTGTAACAGAAAAAACCAGAATTTTCAAAGCCATTGAAACGGGGTTAGCAGTGTTTGAGAATCGCAAAAGAAAAATAGCTACTTCAACCTTAAATGAAGTGATGCTTAAAGCTGTGGAAAATTACCATGCTCCAGTAGTACGTGGGCATTCCATTAAAATTAAGTTTGTAACACAGCTACCTACTCCAGTTCCTTCTTTTGCCTTTTTTACCAATTTCCCGGATGATATTAAAATGCCATACAGAAATTACTTAGAAAACCAATTAAGGACGAATTTTGACTTTAAAGGGGTTCCAGTTCGAATTTTCTTCAGGAAAAAGTAAAAAAAGCAGGAAAAACAGAAAAATTTTAGGAAAATTTTGGCTTTAATACCCAAATTGCCCTATTTTTGCGACCAAATAAAAAAAACCAAAAACAAGTACAATGAAAAAAGTATTCGCAATTCTAGCTGTAGCAGGTTTAATGACTGCTTGTAACAACGCTGAAACAACTGAAGCAACAGCAGACACTGCTGCTGCAACTGTAGACACTGCTGCTGCAACTGTAGACACAACTGCTGCAATGGTTGATACAACTGCTGCTGCTGTTGATACTACCAAGAAATAAGTAAATACAAGTACTCGTTACAAATATTACTTCTTGCAAGAAGGTCCTCCCGATAACAATCGGGAGGATTTTTTTTTGTGCCAGTTTGTACCAAATATTGGGTTGTTGAACAGATGGCATTAATATTGTTTATTACTCCTTTTATTAATGGAAATTTTTCCATTTCATTTTTGTGACAATTTGACCCGAGTAGAATATGGATAAGCGTAAATTAATTTTTAAGTCTGAAGATGAGACCGATTTTATGCCAATTATTCCCATCAATGAACAAGAGGGGGATCTAGACAATAATTTGGTTATTCCAGATGAATTACCCATTCTCCCCTTAAGGAATACGGTATTGTTTCCGGGAGTAGTTTTACCTATAACCGTGGGTAGAGATAAGAGCATCAAAGCAGTAAGTGATGTTTATAAAACGGATAAACTTATTGGGGTAATTGCTCAGAAAGATGCCAATATAGAAGAGCCAGAGCCAAAAGATCTTTGTAAAATTGGCACGGTAGCAAAAATTGTTAAGCTCATTAAAATGCCAGATGGTGGTACTACAATCATCATTCAAGGTAAAAAGCGGTTCGAGTGGATGGAAATGCTGAGCGATGATCCATATTTCAAAGCCAGGATTCAACTTTTTACAGAAGCGGATGCACCTGATACGGAAGACTTCAAAGCATATGTAAGTACCATTAAGGATTTGGCTGCGCAAATTATTCAGCTTTCCCCCAATTTACCAACTGAAGCTTCAATCATTCTAAAGAATATTGAGAACCCTGCTTTTTTGATCAATTTTGTAAGTAGTAATTTAAATAGCGACCTACAAGAAAAGCAACAGCTATTAGAAATCAATGATGTAAATGAGCGTGCTATTAAATTGGTCCATATTCTTCAACGCGAATTACAATTTGCAGAATTAAAAGATAAAGTAACCAACAAAACCAGAACGGAATTAGATAAACAGCAACGTGATTATTTTCTTCAACAGCAACTAAAAAGTATTAAAGAAGAATTGGGGGGTGATACCAATGAAAGAGAGATTGCTGAAATGAAGAAAAAGGCCGAGACCAAAAAATGGCCTGAAGCTGCAAAAAATGCATTTAAAACAGGTATTCAAAAGTTAGAAAGAATGCATGCGTCTACTCCTGATTATTCTGTTGTGTATAATCATTTAGACTTGATGCTTGATCTCCCTTGGGACGAATTTACCAATGACAATTACGATTTAAAAAATGCAAAAAAAGTTTTAGATATTGACCATTATGGCATGACTAAAATCAAAAGCAGGATTCTAGAATACTTGGCGGTGTTGAAATTAAAGGGAGATATGAAAAGTCCCATCCTTTGTTTTTTAGGCCCTCCCGGTATTGGTAAAACTTCATTGGGAAAATCTATTGCACATGCAATTGGGAGAAAATACGTTCGATTGAGTTTGGGAGGCTTACACGACGAAAGTGAAATTAGGGGACATCGAAAAACCTATATTGGTGCAATGCCTGGTAGAATTTTACAGAATATTCGAAAATGTAAAACGTCTAACCCTGTCATGATTTTAGATGAGATTGATAAGATAGGTTCAGACCATCGAGGAGACCCGTCTTCTGCTTTGTTAGAAGTGTTAGATCCAGAACAGAATCATACATTTTATGACAACTATTTAGAATTGGAGTACGATTTGAGCAAAGTGCTTTTTATTGCTACTGCAAACAATTTGCAAAATATACAGCCTGCTTTAAGAGATCGGTTAGAGATTATTGATTTAAGTGGTTATGCTATTGAAGAAAAAGTAGAAATAGCTAAACGACATTTAGTGCCCAAGCAAAAAGAAGCGCATGGGTTGGCCAAAGTAAACTTTAAAATAAACGATAAAGTTTTAGAGAAAGTAATTGAGCAATATACCAGAGAAAGTGGGGTAAGAGAATTGGATCGCCAACTCGCTTCAATCATGCGTTTTCAAGCAAAGGAAATGGCCTTAAAGTCTAAAGTAAAATTGAATTTAACGGCTGCTGATGTAGAAAAGATTCTGGGTCAACAACGATACAGTAATGAGATTTATAAAACAACCAATATGGCTGGAGTGGTGGTAGGATTAGCTTGGACTTATGTGGGAGGAGATATTTTATTCATAGAAACCATTTTAAGTGATGGAAAAGGTGAATTGAAATTGACTGGTAATTTGGGTAATGTTATGAAGGAAAGTGCAACAACTGCTTTAAGTTATATTCAAGCCAATTATAAAAAACTAGGTATCGATCCTGAGTTGTTTAAGAATAAGAATATACATATTCATGTTCCTGAAGGAGCAGTGCCAAAAGATGGACCTAGTGCTGGCATTACCATGTTAACTTCCATTACTTCAGCTTTTACCGGACGAAAAGTAAAACCCTTCTTAGCAATGACGGGTGAAATTACATTGCGTGGCCAAGTATTGCCTGTTGGAGGAATTAAAGAAAAAGTATTGGCGGCAAAAAGAGCGGGTTTAAAAGAAATTGTGCTTTGTCATTTGAATCAAAAAGATGTGGCCGAAATAGACAGCAGTTTTATTAAAGGGCTACATTTTCAATATGTAAAAACCATGCAGCAAGTTGTTGATTATGCGCTTGTATAGTTGTAGTTTTAATATAGGATGACAACCAAGAAATTTGTAATAAGCCTATTTTTTTTCATTGCCACTGAGTCTTCTGCACAAACACTCGGTGGCAATGCTGTTTATAATTTTCTCTCTCAACCTAGTTCTGCACAAGTTGCTTCCTTAGGGGGAATCAATATTAGTAATCAAAGCAATGATGTTTCATTGGGTTTAAGTAATCCTGCTTTGTTAAGAAAAGGGATGCACCAACAAATAGCCACTTCCTTTAATGGTTTTTTAGCCGGTATCAGTAATTATAGTGCAGTTGCATCTTACTACCAGGAACGACACCAAATTAACTGGGGAATTGGATTGCAATATTTGCACTATGGTAATATTACTCAAACAGATGCTACTGGATCTATCTTAGGTACTTTCAAACCCAATGAATTTGCCCTTCAGTTATTGATGAGTAAGCAGTACAACAACCATTTTTATATAGGAGCAGCTGCTAAGTTTATACAGAGTAATTATGGGTTATATCGCTCTTCTGGGATTGCCATGGATATTGGGCTAACTTATTCTGATACTGTTAATCAATTTCAAGCTGCAATAGTCATTAAAAATATGGGCACCCAGTTAAGCACTTATGGTGGTTCAGCAAAAGAGGAATTGCCTTTTGATTTGCAAGTTGGTATAAGTAAAAGACTCGCTAATGCACCCATTCAATTTTCATTGACTGCACATAATTTACATCGATTAAATATTCTCTACAACGATACTGCTTTTAATGCATAGGAAGGCGATTTAAGGACGGCAGGATTTTTACAAAAAACTTTCGCCCACCTAGTTTTTAGTGCACAGTTTTATTTAAATGAAAAAGTAGAAATCAATTTGGGTTATAATTTTTTAAGACGACAAGACCTAAATATTTTCAATACTACCAGTGGCTTGAACGGATTGACTGCTGGAGCTGGCTTCATGCATAAGAAACTACATATTCGTTATGCAACCGGCTTTTACCAGCAGAAAGTATTTCATCAGTTTACCCTCAATTTCAACCTTGCAGGGAGACCACTTTGAGAAACCATCTTTTTAATGAATGGTTGATTTACTTAAAAATCAAATTTAATTCCTTGTGCTAATGGAAGTGTATTACCATAGTTGATGGTATTGGTTTGTCTGCGCATATATGCTTTCCATGCATCACTTCCGCTTTCTCTACCACCACCGGTTTCTTTTTCACCTCCAAAAGCTCCCCCAATTTCTGCACCACTGGTACCAATGTTCACATTGGCAATACCGCAATCACTACCATTGGCAGAAAGGAATAGTTCTGCTTCTCTCATATTCAACGTCATGATAGCAGAAGACAAGCCTTGT
>JAGOGG010000245.1 GCA_017996795.1 Sediminibacterium sp.
AGGATTCCGATGCAAAAGATCAGTTGGTCAAAACGGTGATTGAATTATCTAATAAACCAATGGAACAAGAAAACATGAAGGGCCAAATTAGAAAAATGGCTTTGCGAAATGCAGCTGATTTTGTTGCCACTCAAATTTTAGAATCTTTATCATGAGTCAATTAACTACCATCAACAATATTTATTTCATCGGTGTAGGTGGCATTGGCATGAGTGCCATTGCTCGCTATTTTTTGGCAAAGGGCGCCATTGTGGCTGGTTACGATAAAACACCTACGGTACTGACGAATCAACTAGAGAAAGAAGGAATCATCATTCACTATACCGATGATATTGCTTTGGCGCCACAGCAACCTGATGTGGTTGTATATACGCCTGCCATTCCAAAGGACCACCAAGAACTGAATCATTTTATTAATAATGGTTTTACGGTTATGAAGCGCAGCGATATTTTGCAGTGGATTACCGAAAACGCATTTAATATTTGCATTGCGGGTACCCATGGTAAAACCACGGTCACTTCTATGGTTGCGCATTTGTTGCGTCATTCTGGATATGGTTGCAATGCTTTCTTAGGCGGTATTTCTGCTAACTATCATACCAACTTTTGGAGTCATGAACGCAATGTGGTAGTGGTTGAAGCCGATGAATACGATCGAAGTTTTTTAAAGCTCTCTCCCAATATTGAAGTCATTACTTCTATGGATCCAGACCATTTGGATATTTATGGTACAGCAGAAGAAGTGGAAAATGCTTTTGTTCAATTTTCACAGAAATTAAAACCAGGAGGAACCATTGTTGCCAAATATGGGTTGAGCAGGGCCGCCGAATTACGAGCGGATCACTTGTTTAATTACGATCACCAAAATGAGGCGGCCGATATTCATGTGAAATCACTTCAAGTGATTGAAGGTTCTTATCATTTTACGGTTCAAGGTCCAGGCTGGTCCATTCCTAATTTGGTTTTACATATGGGTGGCTTACACAATATTGACAATATGATTGCGGCCATTACAGTGGCAAAGCAATTGGATATTGACAACGATAAAATAGTTGCTGCCGTTGCCGATTACAAAGGTGTTAGAAGAAGATTTGAATATGCGTTGAAAACCAATGAGCATGTTTTAATAGATGATTATGCACACCATCCTGATGAGTTGAAAGCCTTGCTATCTGGGGTTAGAAGTATTTTTCCAGATCGTAAACTTACCTTGGTTTTTCAACCGCATTTATTTAGCCGAACCAAAGACCAAGCTGCAGGTTTTTCTGCAACCCTAGATTTAGCCGACGAAGTGATTCTATTGCCTATTTATCCTGCAAGAGAATTGCCCATGGAAGGAGTGAATAGCGAAATGTTACTGAACAATATGCAACTGAATAATAAACAGGTGTTAAGTAAGACCGAATTATTAGACTGGGTTAAAACCAATAAACCTTCTTTATTGGTGATGGCCGGGGCAGGTGATATTGATACCCTGGTGAATCCTGCCGCAGCATTATTAATGAATCATCCACTTGTATAATTGGCAATGAAAAAGTTGAACTGGAAAAAAATATTGATCAATACCGCTTGGGTGCTAAGCCTAGTAGGGGTATTGGTATTATTGGGTGCTTCCATCCGCCAGAAAAGCAACAAAAAAATTAAAGGGGTACTAGTAGAAATTAAAGGTGCTGAAAAACATATGTTCATTGACGAGCAAGATGTTTTACAAATCGTTAATGATCCAGCCCCCGTTATTGGTAGACCAATCCGTGGGGTTCAACTACGTAAACTAGAAGAACTGGTTAAGAAAAATCCTTGGGTGAATAATGCCGAAATGTTTTTTGACAATCAGTATCAGTTGCAAGTAAGTATTCTTGAAAGGGAACCCATTGCTAGAATTTTTGAAACGAATGGCCAATCTTATTATATAGATACGGCAATGAATAAAATGCCTTTAAGCACCAAGCTGACTGCTAGAATACCTGTTTTTACTGGGTTTCCTTCTACTAAAAAATTAGATACTGCATTAATTCAATCGGTGATTGAACTGTCTACTTTAATTTATGCGGATTCTTTTTTAACTGCGCAAATTGCTCAGATTGACATTGTTCAAAAGAATCAGTTTGAAATGATTCCTGTAATTGGAGATCACTTAATTGTATTTGGTGTTGCAGACGATGCAGCGGATAAACTAAATCGGCTGAAAGCATTTTATCAAGCCGCATGGTTGCAACATGGAATGAATACCTATAAAATTATCAGCTTAGAATATAAAGGTCAGGTGGTTGGAGTGAAAGATGTAATAAAAAATGTACCCCCTGAAAACAATATTCCAATTCAAATTCCGTTAACAAGTAAAAGAAATACTCTATGAATCACAATGACGCACCTATCATTGTTGGACTCGACATTGGTACCACCAAGATTGCCGCAATTGCTGGCCGTAAAAATGAATATGGTAAATTAGAAATTCTTGGATTTGGACGCGCCAACAGCAATGGTGTTTCGCATGGCCAGGTACTGAACATAGACCAAACTATTAAAGCCATTCAGGCTGCTTTGGAGAATTGCGCTTTGAGCAATCCCGATTTAGAAATTAATGAAGTATACGTTGGTATTGCCGGTCATCATATCAAGAGCTTACAAACTCGCGGTGATATTGTACGTCAAGATGCCGATATAGAAATCAGCAGAGCAGAAGTGGAACAGTTGGTGAACAATCAACGTAAAACCTTTATTCCGGCTGGTGATCAAATTATTGATGTGATTGCCCAAGACTTTCATGTAGACAGCAATCAAAATATTAAAGATCCTATTGGGTACAATGGTGTAAAAGTTGGTGCAAACTTTCATATCATAACCGGAGATAGAAATGCAATTCGCAATATTAATCGTGCAGTAACCAGAAGTGGTTTACAAACCAAAGACTTAGTATTACAACCTTTAGCTTCTGCTAGTGCAGTGATGAGTGAGATTGATATGGAAGCAGGTGTGGCTATTTTGGATATTGGTGGTGGTACTTCA
>JAGOGG010000246.1 GCA_017996795.1 Sediminibacterium sp.
TAGTAACAATGCTTATTCATCTAAAGATTATTCTTCTGAAATTCCAAAACAAGTAGTTAGTATTTTGCAGGATAGGGCAGGAAACTAAAAGAATTTATTGAACATCAAAAAAAAATACTATTTTTAATAAACAATTTAAATTTAATTAAATGAAAAATTTTATTTTAACATTAGCATTCTCGCTTACATTTAGTGCACTTTCTTTTGGACAAACTGATGCTGATTATACCAAGACATTAAAAAAGATGTTTACTGTTTCAGGAACCGAAGAGTCATACCAATACGCAATTAAACAAATGTTTGTAATATTTAAAGAACAATCACCTATTGTTGAAGCGAGTGTTTGGGAAGAGTTTGAGAAAGAATTTTCAAATACATCAATAGATAAACTTGTTGAAATGCTTGCGCCAGTTTATCAAAAATACATGACTCAAGTGGATCTAGAAGAAATGATCATATTTTACCAAACTCCAGTTGGAAAAAAATATGCAAAAAACTTGTCTATGATTATGCAAGAATCTATGGAGATTGGTCAACAATGGGGGATGAAAATTGGGCAAGAAATTGCATATAAATTAAAGGAAAAAGGGAATTGATTAGGTGCAATAGCATGTAATGCAATCCAACATGAAACTTAATCGTGCTCTTTTGGTTTTATCATTAGAGATCAATGAATTCTCTAATTTTAGAGCCCAATGATTTGGCGGTTTATCGTCTATGCCAAAACCATTAGTCACTAGCATAGACACATTAAGCCACTTAATTAGTACAGATGAAAATCAAATACCCATTATCAGATCCCCATACTTTTTCTGTTGAAGAAATTCTTCAAGAGTTTCAAACGGATGCTACATCAGGATTAAGTCATATTGAAGCAGAAAAACGGACCATTGAGTTTGGTGCAAATATTTATCAAACACAAAAACAGAAAAGTATTTTGTTAATGATACTTCTGCAATTCAAAAGTCCAATTGTTTATTTGTTGCTTTTTGCCGTACTTGTTACGATCTACTTTCATAATTTTATTGAAGCTATTGCTATCCTGGTAGTTATTTTCATTAATGCCCTCATCGGATTTCTAATGGAGTTGCAGGCTCGCAACTCTATGAATGCCCTGAAAGAAATGGATGTGATACTTTCAAAAGTTATTCGTGATGGAAAAATTCATGAGATACCATCTGAAAAAATGGTACCGGGTGATATGATTTCATTAGAGGCTGGTGATGTGATTCCTGGTGATGCGCACCTTACAGAATCCAATCAGTTGCAGTGCGATGAATCATCACTCACAGGAGAGTCACTTCCGTCAGAAAAAAATCCAGAAAAACTTCCGAAAGATACTGTACTTGGAGACCAGGTTAACATGGTGTTTAAAGGTACTTCAGTAACGAATGGAAATGGTAAAGCCGTCATTATTGGAACAGCAATGCATACTCAATTAGGAACCATCACAGCCCTTGTAGAACATTCAAAAGAAGAAGAAACACCACTGGATAAAAAAATTCATGTTCTTAGTAAAAAGCTGATATGGATTACATTAGGGATGACATCTGTTTTTGCAATCACAGGATTTATTCAGGGAAAAGAATGGGTACTGATTATTGAGACTTCTATCGCTTTGGCGGTTGCTGCATTTCCCGAAGGCCTGCCTATAGTAGCCACTGTAGCATTGGCCTATGGTATGCTTTTGATGGCGAAGCGCAATGTCATTGTTAAAAAATTATCGGCTGTAGAAACTTTAGGAAGCACCAATGTGATATTGACTGATAAAACGGGTACTTTAACAGAAAACAAAATATATGTAGATACCTTTTGTTTTCCCGAAGAAATACTCAAGGTTGAAATTAAAGACAATGTACTGACTTTTGATAAAGGAAAAGTTGAAAAAAGTGAAGAAGCATTTCAAAAGTTGAGATTAATAGGTGCGTTATGCAATAATGCTTCTGCTAAAGATAGTAATGATAAAACGAAACTGTTGGGCGACCCAATAGAAATTGCACTTATTCATCTTGCTAATGCCTCGGGTACATCTTCTGAAGAATTAAAATTACCATATGAAAGAATTGGTGAGATGCCTTTTAATTCTGAAACCAAGATCATGGGGACGTTGCACAAAAATGCAAACGGTAAATTTGTTGCTGCAAAAGGTTCGGTAGAGCATTTATTGGAGAAATGCAGTAGGTTGCAAAAAGGCATAACCATAATAGACCTGAGTGAAGCAGAACGAAAAAAGATACTCGACGAATCTGAGAAAATGGCTGCTGATGGTCTGCGTGTATTAGCTTTTGCTTATAGAGTAGAAGCTGAATTAAACCAAGATGATTTTTTAAATTCACTTGTTTACGTAGCCATGATTGGTTTTTTAGATCCACCGCGATTGGATATTAAAGAAGCTATTCTTACATGCAAAAAAGCGGGGATTAGAATTGTAATGATTACAGGTGACCATCCTTTAACGGCGCTTAACATTGCCAGAAAAGTAGGATTGGTAGATGAGTTAGAACAGAAGGTTATAACCGGAATGGATATACCTCCAATGGAATCACTGTCCGAGGAATGGATTGAAAGAATACTTTCTACTTCGGTATTTGCTCGAGCCACACCAAAACAAAAATTAGAGATAGTAGAAATCTATCAAAAAGCAGGCAACATTGTGTCTATGACTGGTGATGGTGTAAATGATGCACCCGCACTTAAAATATCAGATATTGGAATTGCTATGGGAATGAGGGGTACTCAGGTAGCTAAAGAAACTGCCAGCATAGTTTTAAAGGACGATTCGTTTATATCCATTGCCAAGGCTGTATCGCATGGCAGAGAGATATTTCAGAACATACAAAAATTCGTAATCTACCTCGTCTCTTGTAATTTGAGTGAAATATTTATTGTGACTACCTTGGGTTTTATTGCACCAGCCTCTACGCTACTTGCTTTACAGATATTGTTCTTAAATATGGTTACAGAT
>JAGOGG010000247.1 GCA_017996795.1 Sediminibacterium sp.
CAGCTAAAAAAGTGGCCCCTGCTAAAAAAGCAGCACCTGCTAAAAAAGTGGCCCCTGCTAAGAAAGCAGCCCCTGCTAAAAAAGTAGCCCCTAAAAAAGCTGCACCTGCTAAGAAAGTAGCTCCAGTAAAGAAAGCTGTTCCAGCAAAAAAACCAGCTGTTAAAAAACCTGTTAAGAAAGTAGTTGCTCCCGTAGCTCCAGTAGTTCCTGCTGCTGAACCAGTAGTAGTAGAAGCACCAACACTTTTTACTCCTGAAACACCAAGTTCAGAAAACAACGGTTAAGTTTTATCAGTTTAAATAATATGACCCTGTTTTTATTAATAAGAGCAGGGTCTTTTGTTTTGTATTTATCCCAAAGATTTTAAAATAGTTCTTATGAAAAAATGGACCTTTTTCTTGATTTGTTTTTTTGTTGTAACCGTTCAAGCCCAGAACACTTCAAGCATAGTTGAAAAAACGAAATCCATGAAAAAAATGGATGGGTTTTTCCCTTTTTGGTACGACGCCAACAATGGAAAGATTTGGTTATTGGTTAACCAATTGAATACGGAGTTTTTATATGTAAATAGTTTGCCAGCAGGTCTAGGATCCAATGATATTGGGCTAGACAGAGGACAGATAGGGAATACCCGTATTGTCTATTTTCATAAAGTGGGCAAAAAGCTATTGCTGATACAACCCAACTACGATTATAGGGCAAGTTCTAAAGAAGTTCAAGAACAGAAAGCAGTAGCAGAATCATTTGCATCTTCAGCCATTGCATCATTTAATATTGAAGCTGAAGAAAATGGAACTTATCTAATAGATTTAAATGCATTTTTAATTAGAGACGCACATGGCGTTGCAGACAAAATTAGAAGTATGCGTCAAGGGAGTTATACATTTAACGAATCAAGATCTGCCATCTACATCAATAATACCAGAAACTTCCCATTGAATTCAGAGTTTGAAGCAATGATCAGTTTTGTGGGAGGGGCTGATGCAGGTAGATTGATAAGAGCGGTAAGTCCTTCTACAGAAGCAATCACTTTAAGGATGCACCATTCTTTTGTGCAATTACCAGACAATCAATTCAAGCCAAGAAAATATGATATAAGAAGCGGCTATTTTGGAAAAACCTATTTTGATTACAGCAGCGATTTTACAGAGCCTATTCAGCAAATGGTGATTGCCAAACATCGATTGTTTAAAAAAGATCCTTCAGCAGCAATCAGTGAACCCATTAAGCCCATTGTTTATTATTTAGATAATGGAACTCCAGAGCCCATACGCTCGGCCCTATTAGATGGGGCTAAATGGTGGAACCAAGCTTATGAAGCTGCAGGATTTAAAAATGCATTCATAGTAAAAGTGCTGCCCGATTCTGCAGACCCAATGGATATTAGATACAATATGATTAACTGGGTACACCGATCCACTAGAGGTTGGAGTTATGGCGCTTCCGTTACCGATCCCCGCACGGGAGAAATCATTAAAGGTCAAGTAACATTGGGCTCATTAAGAGTTAGACAAGATTATTTAATTTTTACTGGACTACTCTCTCCTTATGAAACCGGGAAGCCTGTTCAAGCAACCATGAGAGATGCTGCTTTGCAAAGACTCAGACAATTGTCTGCACATGAAATAGGCCATACACTTGGCTTACAACACAATTATGCATCTAGTGTAAACAATCGTGCATCGGTAATGGATTATCCGCATCCTGCCGTATTTATTAATTCAAAAGGAGACATCGATTTTAGTAAAGTGTATACCAATGAAATTGGAGAATGGGATAAACGTGCAATCATGTATGGGTATAGTCAATTCCCAAATGGTACCGATGAAACGGCGGCACTCAATAAATTATTAGAAGAAAATCAACAAAAAGGTTTGCTCTTCATTGCAGATGCAGATGCAAGAGCAGTGAGTGGATTTCATCCAGACGCGCATTTATGGGACAATGACAGCGACCCAGTTACAGAACTCAATAATGTATTGGCAGTAAGACAAAAAGCGTTGGATCAATTTTCTGAATCAGCCATTCGACCCAATACACCAATGAGTACATTAGAAGATGCGTTGGTACCGGTATATAATTATCACCGTTATCAAGCAGAAGCTGTAAGCAAATTAATTGGGGGCATGTATTATAGTTACAATGTAAGAGGAGACAAACAGATTCAACCAACTGTATTACCAGCATCTACTCAGCTTAAAGCGTTGAATGCAATGCTTAAAACATTGTCTCCAAGTGTATTGACATTACCCAACAGAGTTATTCAATTGATACCACCTAGACCACCTATGTACAATGGTGTTGGTGAAGTTTTTGCTAAAAGAACTGGAATGAGTTTTGATCCTTTGTCTGCAGCAGAAGCATTGACTCATTTTGAACTTTCCTTCTTGTTTAATGCAGAACGTGCCAATCGTTTAGTGCAATTGAAAGCGATGGCAGGTACTCCAGGTTGGGACGATGTGTTAGATGCCATTATCAATTATACTTGGAAATCCGCACCAGAGAAGGGTTTAGCCAGAGAGGTTCAGAAGCAAACGCAACATATGGTATTAACCTGGTTATTGGCTTTAAGTCAGAATGAACAAGCGAATTATGCTGTTCAATCAATTAGCAATAATCGTTTAAGCTCATTAAAAAAATACGCCGAAAGTATGGTAAAAGCTGGAACAGATGCTGCGCATTTTGGATATGCAATTGAAAGAATTAATAACCCCAAAGAAATTAGCTTACCACAACACAAAGAAATTCCGCCAGGAGCTCCAATAGGTTGCGATTTAGATTTCTAAAATAATTGCACTTTTTCCATAATAAAAAACCTCACTATTAGTGAGGTTTTTTATTATACGAGCATTCTAACTGGCTCTTCTAACAATTGCTTTAAAGTTTGCAAGAATGCAGCCCCAGTTGCACCATCCACTACTCGGTGATCACAACTCAAAGTCAACTTCATGATATTTCCT
>JAGOGG010000248.1 GCA_017996795.1 Sediminibacterium sp.
GTAGCAGAAGTTTGTTGGGTTTGAATACCAGTACTCTCGTTTAATAACATACGAATATCACCTGGCTTCATATTCCCTTTTTCTACTAATTCTTCTCCCGAAATCACTTCAACACGAGTGGGAATATTGGCAATGGTTCTGCTAATACGAGTGGCTCTTACTACTACTTCTTCTTCCTCTTCTTCGTGTTCATCTTCTTCCATTAAAAGCACTTCAATAATTGTATCATTGGGTAGTGGTACTCGTAAAGTGATTTGCTTTTCTTCGAATCCAATAAAAGACACGCTAATAGTATAGGTTCCTTGCAGTATGTTTTTAAATGTTACAATGCCTGCACTATCAGCAATTACAGTTTTGTTTAGTTGTTTAATGCTAACAGTAGCACCAGCCAATGTAGTTTTATCAGAATTGTTTTTAATTGAAAGTTGAATGGTATGTTGAGCAGAACTTTTAACTGCAAGCAGCACCAGCAAGTATACAAAAATCAATTTCTTCATAGAAAGCAAATCTACATAAACCCCTTCATTTCATTCGGGGTGTATGAAACAACATCTCTTAAAAGGTATTTATAAAATGTTCGCTCAGTGATTTTATCTTCTGTTGCTTCTTAGGTAAGGGAAATTTGTTCCTTGATAGGTGAGGTCTAAAAAATTAGCAAAGGATGGGGTATTCAAAGAATATCCACAACTGGTAACTGCTAGCATGGCAGATTTGAGTTTATCTGATACAACTTGATTGGCAGAATAATTTGTCCATTCTAAAATGGTGAACTTTACATTGGCTTGTTGGTTTGTAGTAGGAGTCCAAGTATAAGTTCCACTTGATTTTGTTCCTCCTAAGTCAAGGGTCCAAGTGTTGTTGCTTTTCAATATTAATGTACTTGAAGTTGGAGCATCAATAATTACGGAATCACCCAATGCTCTAAAATCATAAACACTGAATTCTAAATTTGCTATTGGAGAAGCTGGAATGGGGTCTTCTTTTTTACAGGATGACAAAAAAAGAAAAAAAATGACTACCGTGAGGGTGGTAAATTTTGACATGCGCTTATTTTACTCATTAAAATTAATTGCAATTTTGTGAAGGGTTTCTTAAACTGCTATTAATTCCTCGAGTAAACCCTTCATCACATTCAGGGTGTATGAAACAACACCTCTTTCACGTTTATAAATACCTATAATTTTTTCGTTCGGCTGCAATGAAATAACTCGCCCCGTTCCGGGGCTTGAACAAATTTCATTACTTACGCCTCTCTCAAAAATTATTTAACGGTATTTATAAAATGTTCTCTCGGTGTGTTTTCATACACCCTCTAAAGTAATTGAAGTATATCCTCATTCAAAACTTAAAAGAACAAATAATACGAAACAAAAATAGATGGATGAGGGGATGCTTTAATAAATTATATATTGGTAATGCATATTCAAAAAATTTGCGAAGAGAGCATTTCAGGATTGCAAAGCATAATAAGATTTAATAAGGTGCATGTATATTTAAAAAGTTGCGAGAGCGAGCATTTCAGGATTGCTCAACGGTAATTAAAAATGCATGGATAATTAATTTTAAAGCAATACTGGGCAGCGAGCGAAGCAACTTTTTAAACTATACATGCACATTTTTAAAGCATCCCCTCATCCGCGAAGCTGAAATACCCCTCATGACTCACAATTATATGATCCGTCACTAAAATATCTAAAAAAGCAGCGGCATTTTTTATTTTTCGGGTCAACATTTCGTCTGCTTGGCTGGGTTTTAGGTTGCCGCTGGGATGGTTATGACATAGAATAATTCCTGTGGCATTGTTCTCTAAAGCCCGCTTTAAAATGATGCGAGGGTCGGCTACTGTGCCGGTGATTCCACCTTCACTTACAATTTCAAAATGGATGATTCGGTTGGCCCTGTTCAAGAGTACAATGGCAAAAACTTCTCTTTGTAAATACTGCATTGATGCTTGCAAATAGGAAGCCACGTCTTTGCTGCTGCTGACTTGTTTTTTTTGGATGGTGTCTGACTGTCTACGGATGCCCAATTCAAGGGAAGCCGCTATGGCAATGGCTTTTGCTTCGCCTAGCCCCTTGATTTTGAGGTTCACCATTTCCTTTACACTAAGTGTGGCCAATTTGTGTAAGTTGTTTTCGGTGGCATTTAATAAATGCTTGGCAATATCGTTGGCACTTAAAAAAGCATTGCCCGAATTAATTAAAATGGTCAATAATTCGGCATTCGACAAAGCCGCAGATCCTTTCTGCATCAGCTTCTTACGGGGTTGGTCATCCACCGCCCAATCCTTGATAGAAAATTTCCTCATATTATAAACATTACTTAAATCAAAATACAAAAACCATTTTGAATTAAATACCTTTGCGCCTTACCCACAATCATATGAATCCTTCTGTTAAAATTTTTTCTGGTACAGGTTCGCAAAAATTGGCCGAGAAAATAGCGCAACGCTTTGGAGCCACCATCGGTAAAATCAATATCCAAAAATTCAGTGACGGCGAGTTTCAACCCGTATTTTTAGAGAGTATCCGTGGAGATTATGTTTTTTTAGTGCAAAGCACGTATGCTCCTACTGATAACTTGATGGAATTGTTGTTGATGATTGATGCAGCCAAAAGAGCAAGTGCTTACAAAGTAATTGCTGTTATTCCCTATTATGGATTTGCCCGTCAAGACCGTAAAGACAAACCAAGGGTGGCCATTGGGGCTAAGTTGATTGCTACCTTGTTAGAAGCAGCAGGCGCAGACAGAATCATCACTATGGATTTGCATGCGGCCCAAATACAAGGGTTCTTTGATGTGCCAGTAGATCACTTAGATAGTTCGGCGATTTTTATCCCCTATATAGAGCAATTAAAGTTAGAAAACCTCGCATTTGCCGCACCGGACGTAGGCAGCACCAATCGCGTACGCGAAATAGCCAGCTATTTTAATGCAGAAATGGTGATTTGCGATAAAC
>JAGOGG010000059.1 GCA_017996795.1 Sediminibacterium sp.
TCCAGAATCAAAAAGTTTCCTCTGCTTACAATGGTCTTAGCCAATGCAACTCGGGCTTTTTCGCCTCCACTTAACACTCGAATTTTTTTATCTACATCTTCACCGCTGAATAAAAATGAACCCAGTAAACTTCTTAGTTCTACGTCGTTTTTCTTGCTGCCACAACCTTGTAATTCTTCCAGAATATTATTGGTCATAGTAAGTGCTTCAAGTTGATGTTGGGCATAAAAACTTTCTTCTACATTATGCCCCCAAACTCTTTCCCCACTGAATTCTTCTGTACCAGCAATCATTCTTAAAAGGGTAGACTTTCCCTTACCGTTCGCACCAATCAGTGCAATTTTATCACCTCTTTCAATTTCTGCAGATGCATTTTCTACAATAGTAAGTGTGCCGAAACTTTTGGTTACCTCTTTAAGCGTCACTAAAATTTTTCCAGGCACTTTTTCTAATTGAAAATTGATGCGCATATTGGGTCGTTCCAATTGTACGTCTTCAATTTTATCCAGCTTATCTAGCCTTTTTTGAACACTCTGTGCTTGAGCAGCCTTACTGGCTTTAGCTTTGAATCTTTCTATGAATCTTTCTTGTTGGCGTATGTAATCTTGTTGATTTTCGAATGCCTTTTGTTGCATCTCAATCCTTATTTCTTTCTCAGTTTCATAAAACTCATAGTTGCCAGAATAAATATGTAGTTCTTGTTGATACAATTCTACAATTTTATTGACCATTCTATTTAAGAAGAACTTATCGTGACTCACAATAACAACACTTCCTTTATAATGAATCAAGTATTTTTCTAACCATTCAATCGAGGGTAGGTCTAAGTGGTTGGTAGGTTCATCCATTAACAACACATCAGGTTGCTGCAAAATCATTTTTGCCAATAATACGCGCATTCTCCAACCCCCACTAAATTGCTTGTAAGGCTTAATTAAATCTTCATTGGAAAAACCTAAGCCATGTAATACCTCTTCTGCTTTATGATGAATATTGTATCCATCTAATACATCCAGTTCATGTAAACTATCTGTGTATTTAATTAATAAGTCTTCGTCTTCAGGGTTTTTCTCCAATTCAATCCCCAATTGCTCAATTTCTTTTTCTATTGCTCGAACCCGTTCAAAAGCCCCAAGAGCAACTTCAGTAATATTTTCATTGGTATCAAAGCTCAATAAATCTTGGTGCAAATAACCGATGGTTGTTTCTCTACTTTTTTCAACAGTACCTTTTGAAGGGGTATATTCGCCTACTAACACCTTTAATAAGGTAGACTTACCGGTACCATTGTATCCAACTAACCCTATTCGATCTCCGGGTTGAATATGCCAGGTAGCATCGGCCACTATTACTCTTGCACCAAATTCGAATGTTACATTTTGAAATCCAATCAGCATTGCAGGTCTTTATTTTGCGTGCAAAGGTAATTGGAATGGGCTCCCAAATGAAATTGCTTTAATTTTGTTAGAAATTAAGCATAAATGAAAAATTTTGCCTTTGTACTCCTATTTAGTTTATTAGCTGCTTGTGGTTCTAATCAAGTGAAGGAAGAAAAAATATCTAACGTAATTCCCAATATTCAAGCGAGTGCCAATTCAGAACTATTTAATACTCAGTTCAGCCTTTTCTTGCATGGTTATTATACTCTAAAAGACGCATTCATTAATGAGCAACTTAATACAATTGATTCCAATTCGGATAGTTTAGCCAAAATGATTGCTGCTTTACCAATAAAAGAATTAAAATCAGACAGTACACAAAAAGCTGCCCTAATATTGATTGAATCAATAAAAGCAGAGTTAAAAGGATTGAAAGGGGAGACTGATATAGAAGAAAAACGCAAAGCATTTCAAATGATTGGGGAACAATTATTGGTATTGATGCAAACGGTTCACTACGATTTTGAAATAGTATATCATCAATACTGCCCAATGGCCATGGACAATAATGGTGCAACTTGGTTGAGCAATTCTGCTGATATTAAAAATCCTTACTTACCCAAAACAATGTTGGAATGTGGTGAAGTAAAAGACACATTAAACTTTTCAGTAAAATAGGTTGGGTACGAACCAATCCATCATCCAATTGTTGAATGAATATGAGAAAATGGTATCTGTTGTTTTTTATTTTGCATTCGACATTGGTTGGTGTAGCTCAAGAAAAACTAACCCTTAATGGGTATATTAAAGATGGGCTCTCTGGAGAAACCCTAATTGGTGCAAATATTCTTGTAAAGGGCACTGGAAAAACAGTTACGAGTAATAATTTTGGTTTCTTCTCAATCACGCTAAACAAAGGTAACTACCAGTTATCTTGTAGTTATATAGGATACCAAACCAAGGAATTCGACCTAGACCTAAATAATAATACCGAACAGCTTATTCAATTATTACCCAACTCTGCAACAATACTGCAAGACGTAACAGTAAGTGCTAGAAGAAGAGATAATAATGTGAAGACTGCTCAAATGGGCAAAATAGAATTGTCGGTTAATACTGCAAAAGCATTGCCTGCATTTTTAGGGGAAGTAGATATCCTAAAGACACTACAACTAATGCCAGGTGTTCGAAATGCAGGCGAAGGAAATGCAGGTTTCTATGTTAGAGGTGGTGGGCCAGACCAAAACTTGATTTTATTAGATGATGCAGTGGTATATAATACAGGTCATTTATTCGGTTTCTTCTCGGTATTTAATTCGGACGCCATCAAAAACGTAAGTTTAATAAAAGGAGGGATGCCAGCCCAATATGGTGGGCGTTTGTCATCAGTGGTTGATATAGCTATGAAAGAGGGGAATAACAATAAAACCCAAATAGATGCAGGTATTGGATTGATTGCTTCCAGATTCTCGATTCAAGGTCCTATTAAGAGTAAGAAGTCGTCTTTTATTGTTTCCGCTAGAAGAACTTATATAGATGCAATTACCAAACCTTTGATTAGTAAGTCCAGTGATTTTTATGGATCAGGATATTATTTTTATGATTTAAACGCAAAAATGAACTTTCAAATTTCCGAGAAAGATCACTTATATATCAGCGGGTATTTTGGAAGGGATAAATTTAATTTTAATAACGCTGCAAGATCATTTAAAACATTAATTGATTGGGGAAATGCCACATCAACTGTTAGATGGAATCATGTATTCAATAAAAAATTGTTTTCGAATACTACATTGGTTTACAACGATTATCATTTTAATTTGAATGGAGCGCAAAATGATTTTAATATTAATCTATCTTCAGGCATCAGAGATTTAACTGCCAAAACCGATTTTGATTATTATGCTAGTCCCGAACACAAATTAAAATTTGGTGTTCAGTTTACTCACCATACTTTTTTACCCAATATTGTAAGTGGGAACCAAGATAGTGTAGTATTCACCCCGAACAATGCAAGTAAAAAATTTGCAAGAGAATGGGCCGTTTATTTACAAGACGACTGGGAAATCAACACAAAGCTCAAGTTACATCTAGGCTTGAGGTATAGTTTGTTTCAACAAACTGGAAAATATACCAATTATACAAGAGACAATAATGGAAACAAATTAGATAGTACTGTTTTTGGTGCAGGGCAAATTGTACAGCAATACGGGGGATTAGAGCCGCGAGCAACTTTACGATACACACTGAATGAAACGAGTTCAATTAAAGCAGGCATTACAAGAAATCTTCAATACATCCATTTAGTAACCAATGCTGGATCTTCATTGCCTACTGATCTTTGGGTGCCAAGTACCCTTAGAGTTAAACCACAATTAAGTTGGCAATATGCAGCTGGATATTTTAAGAATTTTAATAGTGGCATGTTTGAAACTTCAGTAGAAGTGTATTATAAAACGATGGAGAACCAGATCGAATACAGAGAGGGGTATACCCCTTCTTTAAAAGATCCGGAAGAAGAATTTGTTTTTGGAAGAGGATGGAGTTATGGAGCCGAATTTTTTATTAATAAAGTAAAAGGTAGATTAACTGGATGGATTGGGTACACATTGGGTTGGACATGGAGAAAATTTCCTGATTTAAATCAAGGTCAACAATACCCAAGTAGGTACGATAGAAGGCATGATCTTTCAGTGGTAGCTAATTATACTATTAATGACAAATGGAAAATTGCGGGCGTATTTGTTTATGGAACTGGAAATGCCATATCAGTACCAGAGCGATTCTATTTTATAGGAGGGGTGCTATCTCAACAGTACAGTGGAATCAATGCTTATAGAATGCGGGCTTACCATCGAATGGATATTGCAGCAACTTATACTCCTAAGCCTAAAAAAGAAAGAAAGTACACTACCAATTGGGTGTTTAGTTTATACAATGCATACAGTAGAGCTAACCCGTATTTTTTATATTTCGATCAAGAAGGATCTGCTTCTAATGGTACACTGAACGTATCGGCTAAGCAGGTTTCTTTATTTCCTGTTTTACCTTCGGTTACTTGGAATGTTAAGCTTTAATGCTTGGGAATAAATTCGATTACTACTTTAGCATTCCTACTTTCATTTGAAGTCAAGAAAACTTCATACCGTTTTTTGCCTGCAGTAATAACCATCAATGCAGAATTGGGTGGTATTTCCCCAAGATTTTCTGCAACTACCACTAACTCGTGCATATTTTCGTTGGGGCTGCACTTTATTTTAAATGAAATGGGGTTAAAAGCCAGTCTTCCGTGTTTGATGATTTGTTTATTGTTGTGAAATACACTGATGGTATCATTGTCGATGGTTCCATTATCAAATAAATCTACCTGAATATTTTCTTCATCAACAACAATTGTTTTAACCAACTTATTTTCTCTTTCTTGTAATACTTTAGGAATAGGAATTGTTCTTTTTTCCCTGCCTTGTGTTTCCTCATGTTCACGTTTAATATAAGGCTGAGTGGGCAATTCAGCTTCTTTAGAAGTTTTTTGTTCTTGAATTTGTTCTTTTACAGCAGGCGTAGCAGGTTTGTTAGGACTTGGAATTGGTTGCTTTTTATTGGCAATTACACCTGGTTTTTTATTGGTTGGAGTGGAAGGATTTGATGTAATCGGTTTGGTAGCTTTTTCTATAGTACTCTTTGAATCGGCTATTTTGGAAGAAGGGCTAAGTGTTTTATTTTTTTTGGTTAGAAATGCTTCTTTTTCAAAATCTGAGTCTGGTACACGCTCCAAATAAATTTTACCATTACCACAATCACCTTTGTCTTTTATATTGATAGAAATAAATGTTCCTTGTAAAACTTCTAACTTGCCCATTTTAGAATAATCCAAATAACAGGTCATCAAGCATGGCTCACTTTTGTCGCCAATTTTGAGATCAATTAAACTATTCTCTTTTAGAATGATTGTTTTTGATTTTATATTATAGATGCCCTGAAAGGAGGCTTTGCCATAAAAAACAGTGCTCTTGTAAGAATAGGTGACACCTTTTAAACCATTATTGGGTTGTTGGTCAATTTGAATTTCGTACTTGTACATTTCTTCTTGAATGCCCTCTCTATATAGTCCGTTACTCGAACTAAAATATCCCCTCCAAATGCCTGTAATTTTTTGAGCAGATGAGCTAAGGGTAAGTATCAATAAAGCGGATAGCGTAAAAACCAACCTCATTTTGCAAATTTACAATGTACACATGATAAAAAACAGTTAAGGTTTTGTTCAATACGGCTGCCTATTTGCTACCTTTGCATGTAGAAATTAAAGATTGAAACAATTTATGATTAACATTAGTTTTCCGGATGGAGCAATACGCCAGTACGAACAAGGAGTGTCGGCAATGGATATTGCAAAATCAATTAGCGAAGGTTTGGCCAGAAAAGTGTTGGTGGCAAGTGTAAATAATAAAGTGGTTGATGCCAGCTTTCCCATTACGGAAGACGCGACGGTTAAGTTTTTGACTTGGGATGATGACGCAGGTAAAAATACATTTTGGCATTCTTCTGCTCACTTAATGGCAGAAGCCGTAGAAGCTGTTTTCCCTGGTGTAAAATTTTGGGTTGGCCCTGCGTTAGACAAGGGGTTCTATTATGATATCGATTTAGCCGATAAAAAAATTACCGAAGACGACTTATTAATCATCGAAAAAAAGATGATTGAATTGGCCAAGAAGAACAGCCAGTATATTAGAGAACAAAAAGCAAAAGCAGAAGCCATTGCATATTTTACCCAAAAAGGGGATGAGTACAAATTAGACTTGCTGGCTAATTTAACCGATGGGGAAATCAGTTTTTATACACAAGGTCAATTCACCGACTTATGCCGAGGACCCCATATTCCTCATACTGGATTGATTAAGTCTATCAAGTTAACCAGTATTGCTGGTGCTTATTGGAAGGGTGATGAGAAGAATAAAATGTTGACTAGAATTTACGGTGTAACCTTTCCAACACAAAAAGAAATGGATGAGTATTTGCTTATGTTAGAAGAAGCAAAGAAAAGAGACCATAGAAAGTTAGGAAGGGAGTTGAGTATTTTTACCATGGATGATGATGTGGGTCCAGGTCTTCCTTTATGGATGCCAAATGGTACAGTCATAATTGAAGAGTTAGAAAAATTAGCCAAGGAAACAGAAGAGGATGCAGGCTATAAGCGAGTAGTAACACCGCATATTGCAAAGGAAAGCATGTACTTGACCAGTGGACATTTGCCCTATTATGCAGATAGTATGTTCCCGCCAATGGAATTAGATGGTACCAAGTACTATCTAAAAGCCATGAACTGTCCGCACCACCATAAAATTTTTGGGGCTGAACATAAGAGTTATAAAGATTTGCCCTATAGAATAGCTGAATATGGTACCTGTTATCGCTATGAACAAAGTGGCGAGTTATTTGGATTGATGAGGGTAAGGTGCTTACATATGAATGATGCACATATTTATTGCAATCGTGAACAGTTTGCGCAAGAATTCAAGTCTGTGAATGATATGTACCTTAAATATTTCGGCATTTTCGGTGTAGACAAATATGTAATGCGGTTGAGCTTGCATGATCCTGCTAAATTGGGCCAGAAATATGTAAATGAGCCTGAGTTATGGAAGGAAACAGAAGATATGGTTCGTAAAGTTTTAATTGAAACCAATACACCATTTGTCGAAGTACAAGACGAAGCTGCTTTTTATGGACCAAAAATAGATGTACAGATCTGGAGCGCAATTGGAAAAGAATTTACTTTGGCTACCAATCAAGTCGATTTCAATTCTGGTAGAAAATTTGAATTGGCATACACCAATCAACACAATGAAACGGAGATTCCACTAATCATTCACCGTGCGCCATTAGGAACACATGAACGGTTTATTGGCTTTTTATTAGAACATTATGCTGGTAAGTTTCCAGTTTGGTTGGCGCCTTTGCAAGCTAAAATTTTACCTATTAGCGACAAGTTCATGGAGTATGCACAAGAAGTTTATAAAGCTTTAAGGAAAGCAGGCGTAAGGGTAGAGATTGATGATAGGAGTGAGAAAATAGGTAAAAAAATCAGAGATACTGAACTGATGAAAGTCCCGTATATGTTGGTTATAGGTGAGAAAGAAATGAATGAAGGTCAATTATCCATTCGCAGACAAGGAAAGGGCGATTTGGGTACTGTTGCATTGAATTCATTTATTGAAAGTATCAAAGAAGAAATCCTAGAACGTAAATCCGGCGATTAGTAAGGAATATGGTATATCTTTATCAAAATTTTAAACCAAACAAGTTTTAATGGCATTAACACCAAGAGGAAGATTCAATCCCAGGTTCAACAGGCAACCCGAGCCTGAGCATCGTATCAACGAAAGAATCCGCGCACTACAGATACGATTAGTAGGAGACAATGTAACAGTTGGAATTTATTCTACACAAGAAGCGCTAAAAATTGCACAGGAACAAGAATTGGACCTAGTGGAAATTTCTCCAACAGCGGATCCTCCTGTATGTAAGATAATAGATTACAAGAAGTTCTTATACGAGAAAAAGAAAAAGGAGAAGGAAATGAAAGCCAACTCCAAGCAAAGTGAAATCAAAGAAATTAGATTTACACCAAGTACAGATGATCATGACTTCAACTTCAAAGCAAAGCACGCAGAAGGCTTCTTGAAGGATGGAAATAAGGTCAAAGCGTATGTACAATTCAAAGGTAGAGCCATCATGTTCCAAGATAGAGGGCAATTATTGCTCTTGAAATTTGCAGAAAGATTGGCCGAAGCTGGCACATTAGAAAGTATGCCCAAATTAGAGGGTAAGCGAATGTTTGCCATTTTTACCCCAAAAACAGGTAAAAAGAAGTAAATAATTGGACATTTCGTTCCAAATATGTACTTTTGCAATCCAAAATTTTCCCGTAAGGCCAAAACAAGTTTCCACCCCGTGGTGGAACGCCAGCAGGGTGTAATCTTAATAAGATTATTTATATGCCAAAAGTTAAAACAAACTCCAGCGCTAAAAAGCGTTTTAAAGTGACCGGTACCGGAGAAATCAGTTTCCAAAAAGCGTTCAAGCGTCACATCCTAACCAAGAAATCTAAAAAGCGCAAGCGTGCTTTAAGACAAAAAGGTATTGTTGGTTCTACCAATAAGGATTTCGTTTTACGTTTATTACGCTTGAAAGGCTAATTAGCCCGCTAAAAAAAACAGATTATTAACCGTTAGCTCCGCTAACTTCAAAACATTTACTATGCCACGTTCAAAAAATGCAGTTGCATCTAGAGCAAGGAGAAAGAAAATTCTTGACCAAGCCAAAGGTTATTACGGTAAACGTAAAAACGTTTATACCGTTGCCAAAAATATTGTAGAAAAAGGTCTTACTTATAGTTACGTAGGTCGCAAATTAAAGAAGCGTGAATATCGCCAACTTTGGATTGCACGTATCAATGCTGCAGTAAGAGAAGAGGGAATGACTTATAGCCAATTTATCAATAAATTAAGCGTTAAAGGCATCGACTTGAATCGTAAAGTATTGGCTGATTTAGCAATGAACGAACCAGCTTCATTCAAAGCATTGGTTGTTTCTGTTAAGTAAATTGATGCTTTTACAAGATATTAGGCCGGCTGCTTTTAGCATCCGGCTTTTTTATTTTCATAATCCATTACAAGGGTTATTTTTACATCCTAATTAAAAAGGAAACTTCCCTGATGAATAATACCTACACCTCTCTGGTGAACCAGACTTTCCACTTTCCACAAGAAGGATTTGATGTAAGCGACGAAGGATATTTAGAATTCAATGGTGTTGATATCAAAAAATTGATAGACAAACATGGTACTCCATTGAAATTAACCTATCTCCCCAAAATTGGAATGCAAATTAATAAGGCAAAAAATATGTTTGCCAATGCATTCAAAAAACATAAATACGAGGGGGAGTATTTTTACTGTTATTGTACAAAGAGTTCCCACTTTTCTTTTATAGTAGAAGAAGCATTGAAGCATAATATTCATTTAGAAACTTCTTATGCCTACGATATTGAAATTGTGAACCGATTGTATCAACGCAGAAAGATTAATAAAGATACTTTTATCATTTGCAATGGGTACAAGCAAAAGCAATACACTTCAAGAATTGCTAAGCTGATTAATTCAGGGTTTAAAAATGTAGTTCCAATTTTAGATAACAAGGAAGAGCTACAAGCTTATAAAAGAAGTGTAAGATCAGCAACGCCATTTTCTGTGGGGATTAGAGTTGCCGCTGAAGAAGAACCCAATTTTCCATTCTATACTTCTCGTTTAGGTATACGTGCAAAAGATATCCTAGAATTTTATGTTGATGAAATTGAAGGATATGAAGATAAGTTTCAATTAAAAATGTTGCATATCTTCTTAAATAAAGGAATAAAAGATGATATCTATTATTGGAGTGAACTCAATAAAATCATCAACCTTTATTGTCAATTAAAGAAGATCTGTCCAGAATTGGATTCAATTAATATTGGAGGTGGGTTTCCTATTAAACACTCATTGGGTTTTGAATATGATTATCAATTCATGATTAATGAGATTGTAGGGAATATTAAAAAAGCTTGTAAAAAGGCAAAAGTACCAATGCCCAATATTTATACTGAATTTGGAAGCTTTACAGTAGGAGAGAGCATGGCACATATTTATAGTGTTATTGGAGAAAAAATTCAGAATGATCGGGAGTGTTGGTATATGATTGATTCTTCATTTATTACCACTTTGCCTGATACCTGGGGTATAGGAGAAAAGTTTTTGATGCTACCAGTTAATAAATGGGATAACGAATACCAGCGAGTAGTATTAGGAGGTATTACCTGTGATAGCCATGATTACTATGATTCTGAAGAACATATAAATGAAGTGTTTTTACCTAAACTTACTACCGTAGATAAAAAAGAAGCTGAATCAAATAAAGAGCCGCTCTATGTTGGATTCTTTCATACAGGTGCATATCAAGATCAGATAAGTGGTTATGGTGGAATTAAGCATTGCTTGATCCCTTCTCCTAAGCATGTCATAGTAGAGTTAGATAAAAATGGTAAAATGATCGATTGGGTTTATGCAAAGGAACAAACAGCTCAAAGCATGTTGAAAATTTTAGGCTATCTATAATAGGTCTCATCAGTAAAAAGCATTTATGAAAAAGTTGTATTTCTTATCCGTTTTTTTGTTTGCTTGCTTATTGAATACTCATGCTCAGTCAGCAGAGGATTCAGTAAAAGCAACGGTTCGTAAAATGTTTTTTGCAATGATGGAGGCAGATGGTGCCATGTTGCAAGATTGTTTTACAGAGAATGCCATTATGCAAACAATAACTACCAACAAAGAGGGAAAATTAGTTGTTCGAACTGATTCTGTTGCTGCTTTTGTGCGTCAAGTTTCCAATTTGCCTAAGGGTTTAGCAGACGAAAGAATTGTATTTGATGTAGTAAAAGTAGATGGTCCACTAGCAACCGTTTGGACTCC
>JAGOGG010000249.1 GCA_017996795.1 Sediminibacterium sp.
ATCTACACTAGTATTACTTACGTTACCTGCACCAGATCCACCTCTAGGGCTGAATGTGATACCAGGTTGGCTTCTTTCTTCTTCTTCGTAAGAAGCAAAATAGAATAATTTATTCTTGATGATTGCACCACCAATGGTAGCACCAAAAATCTTATTGCTAGATTTTACTAGTGCAGGTAATTTAACACTACCCACATTGGTACCATTGTAATCTTGGTTTCTATATAATCCGTAGATAGTTCCTTTGATGGTGTTTGTTCCACTTTTAGTTACTGCGTTAATACCAGCACCAGTAAAACCAGACTGTCTTACGTCAAACGGAGCAATGTTTACAGAAACTTCTTCAATTGCATCAATTGAAATAGGGTTAGCACCACCACCAGGTAATGGATCAGAGCTTAAACCAAAGTTGTTGTTTAAGTTAGCACCATCAATTTGAGTGTTGTTGAATCTACCATCTCTACCAGCAAAACTGGTTCCATTTGCCTGAGGAGTTAAACGAGTGAAATCGTTGATACTACGGCTAATGGTTGGCATGGTACTTAATAATCGCTGATTGATTACAGTAGATGCACCACCAGATTTATCTCCGCTGGTTTTTTTCTTCAATGCATTTACTACTACTTCACTCAATACCTTAGACTCATCAATCAAAGTAGGGTTAATTACATAAGGCTCTCCCAATAAAAGATAGATATCATTTACTGTTTCTACCTTCAATCCAGTGAAAGTGATTTTTAAAGTGTAAGGTCCACCTGTTCTTAGTCCAGGTAAAGTAAATACACCACCCTTTTTGGCAAGTGTAGAATACTGCGTACCAGAAGGAGTGTGAACAGCAACAAGGCTGGCGCCTTCAATGGGTTGCCCATCAGCAGTTTTTACAACCCCTGAGATACTACTAGTAGTAACCTGGGCGGTTGTGATCAAAGTTGCCAGTGCAGCAACCATAATCATTGAAATTCTTTTAAAAATTCTCATAATCTTGGTTTTGTGCGGCAAATATCCGACTAAAGGCTTATGTACCCAAAATCTTGTTAAAATAAAGCACTATTTTGATGAAGTTTATGAACATATGCTCCCTTATTTGGCAGGTATATATATGATTAATAAGCTGATAATCATATTATTGTGTTGTTTTGTTCAACTTGAATCCCTATTGTTAAAAACAACCGTTTGTTAATAAAAACTTAACTTGAATCCAAGTTGAAACATCCAGTTACTGCTTTTTGCAGGGTTTATGGAGTTATTTAACTCAAAAAGAGACTGATTTAACAGGTTGGGATCAAATGAATAAATGGGTATTAATACTTGATTATTTCGAAAGCCATGAAAAGATATAAGTTTTACTCTGCCGCCTACCACCTGCAATTGTTCCCCCCATTTTGAATTCAAAAAATTGGCAGCATTTAAAATTTCAAATGAAACATTCAAGTGAATTTTTTGTGTATGAATTTTTATTGGAAAGTACCAATTGGCTTTTAAGTCAATACGATGATTGAATGGAGCCCTGCTACCATTTCTTTCTGCATATAATCCTCTTCTCTTTTGTAAATAGGAATTTGAATTAATAAAAATATTCAAGGCTTCTTTTTGTTGGTCACTGGTATAGTAGCCGTCTTTTTTAATTAATGGGTCAAAGTGCATTTGATTGATTTCGGCCTCTCTTGGAATATAAATCAAATCATAACCAGTGGAGGTTGGATCGTCTCCTGATACATTTCCTTTTCCATACACAAAGCTGAAAGCAGCGCCAGATTGGCCATTGTAATGAATAGATCCGATAAATCGTTTGTTCTTTTTCTGTTTTATTTGAATTTGGTATTCTGCATAAATTCGGTGTCCCTGACTAAAGTCGGAGGTTGACAAACTGATTTGGTTTCTTCCGTTTGTTTGTTCAGTTAATTTCCAATGATTCAAGGCTATGGAATAATTTCCGTCATAAATGGAATACGCTTTTCCATACAAGTATTTAATTAAACTACTCGATTGCTCTTGTTGGTGTTTCAATTGAAAAGACATTTCGTATCCGTAACCAGTTTGACTATTGGCGTTTTTGATTAGGATAATATGATCATATGGGTTACTGCCATTTTGATTGACGGGGATTTTTAAAGAATCGGTAGGAGCATGAATTGGCCTAGCATCTGGGCCTTCTAAATGCGATGTTGGATGATTGATATTTACATTAAAGAAGCCAATCTCAGATAGGTTTTTAAAATACATGCATTGAATTGACCATATGGTTGATGGTGTAATAAAATTTTCTAAGTTTAAAGTGGCTCTGAATAAAGTCGGAAGGTTCAATTTTGGTGAACTTAAATAAACAGTCCCTTTATTCAACGTGTGGTTTTGTGGCGGAATAAAATGGAGAAGGGTATTATTGGGATTAAATGGATAATTTCTTAGTTGATCTTGTTTCGCAAAGTACTGTTCTATATTACTTCCATTATTTGATATGATTCCGCTTAACCATGCATAGGGAATTCTGCCCGAAAAAATACCCGTACCTATTTTTAAATGGGTATTCCATTTTGGTAAAAAAAATTTGACATATAGTCTAGGTGATGGCATAGCTAAAAGTCTGGGTAATTTCCCTGAAATGGCTCCATGTAAATCATGTTTATTCCCTAGTATTGGGAGTGTTATATCGTTGGTAAAAGAATCTATTTGTGGCGTGTTAAGGAAATGCTCGTCATTCCATCTTAATCCCCCATGTAGTTGTAGATTTTTATTTAAGTTGGCTTTGTAATTGATGAAGAAAGCCCATTTGAATAAATCTAAAGTTGGACCAATATCTTGCCCATGAATTTTATTTGAACGTTGATTAATACTAAATTCAACTGGGGTTCTATTTTGTAAAAAATTACTGACGCTATAATAAAAATATTGACCATTCCCATTCAACATAAAGTTATTTTTTAAAACCGTATATTCTGCTTCTACACC
>JAGOGG010000250.1 GCA_017996795.1 Sediminibacterium sp.
ACCTAATACCAGCAAATGTTCGATACCCTCTTTTTAAGGATTCTTCTACTAAGAAGCTACCAATGAATCCGCTGGCACCCGTTATCAGTATGTTTTTCATTGAAATACCAATTATAGTTGCTTAATAAAACAACGTCTGCGCTTATGTTGTCTTGCATCAAAATGCTGCCAGGTACTTTGCACTTTGGTATTTTCTTCTAGTTCAGGATTGCTCTCCGCAAAAACAATTCCTGCTTTTGCATAGTTCTTATTGAACTCTCTTAATACAATTGCATTTACGCCCTTGCCTTGAAGGCTTTTATCAACCCCGATTAATAACAAATCAACTTCATCATTTTTTTTAAGGGCTTTTAGCAAATGAATAAATCCAAAAGGAAACAAAGAGCCATTCGCTTTTTGTAAAGCTTTAGAAAGGGAGGGCATAGAAATTCCAAAGCCCACTAATTTATTTTGTTCATTTGCAATTAGGGTAATAAAATCTACCCGAATCATAGAGAAATACATTTTTACGTAGTAATCAATTTGGCGTTGAGATAATTCAACAACCCCATATAACTCTGCATAGGTTTCATTTACCAATTGAAATACTTCTCTTGCATAAGGCTTTAAATCTTTGGTAGATTTCATAGGCACCACATGCAACTTAAATCTGCGTTCTACTAGATTGGCAATCTTTAAAATATTCTCTGGTAATTGGTTGGGAACATGAATGCGATACTCAAGCCAATCAACGGCTTTACCATATCCCAACTGTTCCATGAAAATTGGATAGTACGGGTAGTTGTAAATAGTAGCCATCGTGCCTCGCTCTTCAAATCCTTCTACCAACATGCCTTCATAATCTAAATCGGTAAAACCCAACGGACCATGAACAGCAGTGCAACCCAATTCTTTCGCCCAATTTTCTACTTGATTTACCAATGCTTTGGCAACTTGAAAATCTTCAATAAAATCAATCCATCCAAAACGCAAATAATTATTTTTCCAGCGCTCCACATATTTCTTGTTATAAATGGCTGCAACCCTGCCCACTACTTTTCCATCTTGAAAAGCCAACCAATAGCGGGCTTCACAAAAATCAAAAGCTGGATTTTTTTTTGGGTTGAGCGTAGCCGCCTCATCAAATCTTAGCTTCGGAATATTGTAAGGGTTGTTTTTGTACAACGCATACGGAAAGTCTAGAAAAGCATTCATCTGCTTTTTACCAGTTACTTCTTGAATGGTAATATCCATAATGGAAGCGGTATTATGCTACAGATACGTGTCTAGCTATATTTAGCTCATTGGCAACCAACTGCAATTTTTCTAAAGCAGTATCCAATTGTTCCTTCGTATGTGTGGCCATGATAGACATTCTAATAAGAGACGAATCACTTTTAACTGCAGGGGAAACCACTGGATTCACAAAAATACCTTCTTCAAAAAGGCGTTGTGTAAACTTAAAAGTGAGGAAATTATCTCTTATATAGATAGGTATGATAGGCGTTTCTGAAGCACCCATTTCAAAACCAAGATCTTGTAATGCGTTCACCATATAAGCAGTGTTCTTCCAAAGTGCTTCTAATCTTTCAGGTTCGCGCTGAATGATTTTTAAAGCAGCCAATGCAGAAGCCGTTGCTGATGGAGGCGTACTTGCACTAAAAATCATTGGTCGTGCTGTATGCTTTAAGAAGTTGATCATTTCTTTACTTCCAGCAACATAACCTCCTAAAGAAGCCAATGATTTACTAAAAGTTCCAACAATCAAATCAACCTCATTGGTTAATCCAAAATGATCGGCAGTACCTTTACCCAATTTTCCTAACACACCTAAAGAATGGGCATCGTCTACCATTACCAATGATTGGTATTTCTTTGCTAAGACAACAATTTCGGGCAATTTACAAATATCCCCTTCCATGCTAAAAATACCATCCACCACAATCATCTTGATGGTATCCAAAGGAACAGTGCTGAGCTTTTGCTCTAAATCTTGCATATTGTTATGCGCGTATTTAAGCACTTTAGAAAAAGACAAACGAGCTCCTTCTATAATAGATGCATGATCTAATTCATCCAATATAATTACCCCGCTTCTACCCGTAATAGCAGAAACAGCGCCTAAATTTGTTTGAAATCCGGTGGTAAAAGTGAGGGCAGCTTCTTTGCCAATATGCTTGGCCAAAGCGTCTTCCAATTCTACATGTAAATTAGAAGTACCATTTAAAAAGCGAGAGCCAGAGCAACTGCTTCCATATTGGTCAATCGCATCTTTGGCAGCTTTTAATACTTCAGGATGATTGGTTAATCCCATATAACTATTGGACCCAAACATCAATACCTTGTTTCCACCAATCATTACTTCCGTATCATTGTTTTTCTCAATTGCACGGAAATAAGGATAAATACCTGCGCTTTTTAATTCGTCGGGGGTAGTAAAACTTCTAATTTTTTCCAGTAAACTCTCTTGAATCATTCTTTATACAATTTTGACAATTTTGAACTGAAACGCAGGTTTCGGTAGCAAAAAAATCTGCTGAATTTCATTGTTTATTCAGGCTGAAACATTTGCAAAGATATTAAATTACAATAAGTTAACAGTAAAACAATATTAATAACCTACTGATTTAATAGAAATTTACTAAAAAAACACGCAAAAAAGCGAAATTGATGAACAAAACCTTGCTTTTTTATCCAAAAAACTCAATAAAATGACCAAATTCCTGCTTTTTTTAACCATCTTAATTGGCCTTTCCAATAACAATTATGGCCAAAATCAGGTAATAGACCTATACAAAGGCGCCGCCCCTGGATCTGAAAATTGGAATTGGCCCGAAGCGGAAAACACCAAAAACGATTGGGGACTAAGAGTCATTTATAATGTGGCCAAACCAACCTTAACCGTGTTTAAGCCAGAAGAAGGAAAAGCGAATGGCACATCTATTATTA
>JAGOGG010000060.1 GCA_017996795.1 Sediminibacterium sp.
AATGTAGACAACCAAATTCCTTACAATGTAATGGGTGGTTTACAAGACAATGGTAGCTGGCATGGTCCTGCTTATGTTTGGAGAAGATCTGGAATCAGAAATGCATTTTGGCAAGGCGTAAGTGGTGGAGATGGATTTGATGTAATGCCTGATGCAGAAGATCCTAACTGGGTGTACACTATGAGCCAAGGAGGAAATGTATCTCGTTATAATATTGCTACTGGAGAACAATGGAGCATTCGTCCTCCACGTCCAAGTAAAAATGTAAAGCAACGTTTTAACTGGAATGCAGCCATTGCGCAAGATCCATTTGATAAAGCCACTATTTATTATGGAAGCCAATTTGTAAACAAGAGCACCAATAAAGGCGCTGCTTGGGAACAAATTTCAGGCGATCTTACTACCAATGATTCTGTAAAAATTGATCAAAGTAATAACGGAGGAATTTCTGTAGACATTACTGGTGCAGAAAACCATTGTACTATTTTAACCATTGAACCATCACCAAAAGAACAAGGGGTTATTTGGGTTGGTACCGATGATGGAAATGTACAATTAACCAGAGACGGCGGAAAAACTTGGACCAATTTCAGGGGCAAATTACCAGGAATGCCTTTAGGAGCATGGGTTCCACAAATTAAAGCGTCTAAGCACAATGGCGGAGAAGCTTTTGTAATTGTGAACGATTATAGAAGAGGCGAAATGCGTCCATTTGTTTATAGAACTTCAGACTATGGAAAAACTTGGACAAGAATGGTGGACGAGAAAAAAGTTGTGGGGTATGCATTATGTGTGATTCAAGATCCAGTAGAACCCAATTTAATTTTTGTAGGAACAGAGCAAGGATTATTCATCAGCTTAGACAATGGAGTGAATTTTCAACAATTCAAAAATGGCTATCCTTCTGTGTCTACTTATGATATGGCCATTCAAGAAAGAGAAGCAGATTTAGTTATTGCAACTTTTGGTCGTGCCTTATGGATACTCGATGATATTCGTCCATTAAGAAAATTAGCGGCAAACAAAGGTCAAGTTTTTGCAAAAAAATTAGTGGCATTTGAAGCGCCTCAAGCTTATCAAGCTAAGATGAAAAATGCTTCTGGTATTGAATACAGTACTTATGGTACGTATGAAGGAGAGAACAAAAGAACAGGTGCACCTTTAACTTTCTTCGTCAATAAAACAGCTGCAGATACAGGCAAGAATAGAATTTCAGACACTTTACAAATTGCTATTTACAATGCGAATGGAGTGAATGTAAGAAACCTCAGAACCCGCGCAGATTCTGGCTTCAATAAATATTATTGGGGAATGGAAGGACGTGGTATTCGCCAAGCTGGTGGTGGTGGAAGAGGCGGTGGCGGCCGTTTTGGTGGAGCTGGTGGTGGTGGTAATGAGCCAGGCGGTCTACCAGTTGACCCAGGAACCTATAAAGTGGTGATGAGTTTGGGTAGAGACCTCAAAGACAGCACCATGGTGGTAGTAAATGATGATCCAAATGCACCAACACCTTTAGCAGTAAGAAATGCTATTAGAGCAGCTAATGCAAGAATGGAAAAATCAATTGTAAAATTGACTGCCTTAAATGATCGCTTAACCGAAGTAGAAGAGATCATGAAAAAAGTTGAAGCGGGTTATGCAAGCATGGATCGCAAGACTGCTGATACCATTCGTAAAGCGGCTAAGCCAGTTGCAGATGCATTAAAGGAAATCCGCGAAATGCTGAATGGCAAACCACAGTTAAAGCAAGGCTACGGAAATATTCCTCAAGAAACCGTGAATGGCATTTTAGGCGAAGCTCGTCAAGTAGTAATGGGTAAAACCACTATGCCAGGCGAACAAGAAAATCGCATCATGGGCTATGCAGAAGAAGCAGTGAATGGCGTAATAGTAAAAGCCAATGCCTTGTTTGAAGGTAGCTGGAAACAGTACCGCGCTTTAGCTGAAGCTGCACCGCTTAAATTCTTTAAAGATTATAAGCCGTTAGAATAAAACAATTTAGAATTGTAGATAAACGTAAGACAATCCCCGCTATAGAAAAAGTAGCGGGGATTTTTTTGTTAAGGGTAATTAAAATATTTTAACATATCAGGCAACGCTTCAGACAGGTTAAGACTCTGTGTTTAAACAACAAACATTTTTCCACCAAAACTACTCCACATGAAAAAGTTATTGACCCTATCTATAATGGTTGCTTTTGTGGCAATTGCCTGCTCTAAGTCAGACTCAGGTACAACAACCCCAACCCCTGGTACAGGTGGTACTACACTCAACTGTACTACCATTGATAGCAGATTTACTGCTGTTGTTTTCCCAATCATTCAAAATAGCTGTGGGGCAGTGGGTTGCCACAATACTGGCAGTGTGAATGGTCCGGGTGCTTTAACCAATTATACCCAAATTAAAGCAGCAGCAGCTCAAATTAAAAGTTCAGTTGAGTCTGGAACCATGCCTAAAAATGGCGCTTTAACTACCGCTCAAAAGAATGCCATTTCATGTTGGGTTTCATCTGGTGGATTAAACAACTAGTTGAATGAAAAAAATAGTTATTGCAATTTTACTGATGCTGGCAATCCAAAGCCAAGCGCAAGAGCGACTGCTTTGCAGAAATGCTTCTGTGAAATTCTTTTCTAAAATGCCTTTAGAAAATATTGAAGCAGTGAATAATCAAGGTCTTTCTGTGATTGATTTAAAAACGGGCAATATTGAATTTAGTGTGCTCTTGAAAGGATTCATTTTTCCCAATGCTATAATGCAAGAACATTTTAATGAAAATTATGTAGAGAGTAGTAAATATCCAAGGGCTTATTTCAAAGGCAGTATTCAGTCGGTACCAACCATTGATTTAACTAAAAATGCCAACTACCAATTCAATGTAAAAGGTACGATGCAATTACATGGTAAAACTGCTGAGATGGCTGCTGTTGCTCAATTACAAGTGAAAGATGGAATCATTTCTGGAGACTCCAATTTTGATTTATTATTGGAAGACTACGCTATTCAAATACCCAAATTGGTTAAAGATAAAATTGCAAAAAGCATCCATATTAATGTTAAAGCAATCTATCAAATTCAAAAACCCAATCTATGATGCAGAAGATATATACTACTATTGGTTTAATGATACTATTTACTGGTTCTGTAATTGCACAAGACAATTTATTAAAGGAATTAGAGAAAGACCAGAAGGGGAGTAATAAAGTAACCGGTGCTTTTAAATCATCTAGAGTAATCAACGGCCATTCAATGGAAATGTTGGGCGCAGGCATGTTAGACTTTAGAATCTTGCATCGCTTTGGTCCTGTAAAACAAGGCATTGGCGATTTATTTGGGCTAGACCAAGCAAGTATGCGTATGGGTTTTGATTTTGGATTGAGCAATGATTTAACCATTGGCTTTGGAAGAACCACTTTCAAAAAAGAATACGATGCTTTTATTAAATACCGTTTAATTCACCAAGAACAAGCAGGTACGCCTGTTTCTTTAGTAGCGGTTGCAGGTACTTCTATTTTTACTTATAAAAGTCCGGACCCACTAAAGCCGTTGACTTTTAATGATCGAACAGGATATTATGCACAATTGATTATTGGCAGAAAATTCAATGAAGCCTTTTCATTGCAATTGAGTCCCACATTGGTGTACAGGAATATGATTGATCCTGCTGACAAGAAAACCATTTATGCATTAGGTATAGGAGCCCGACACAAGATCTCAAAACGAGTTGCTTTGGTAGTAGATTATTCATTGGTGGCTAATGGACTGCCTATGTCTGTTGGAACCAACCCATTGTCTATAGGTGTAGATATTGAAACAGGTGGGCACGTATTCCAATTGCATTTTTCTAATTCAACAGGAATGAATGAGCGCTCCTTTATAACCGAAACCACCAATAGTTGGTCTAAAGGAGAATTCCAGTTTGGATTTAATTTGTCAAGAATATTTTCATTGAAAAAGTGATTTGAAAATAATCAATTTTATTTCCAAACGCTATCAAATGCAGTATAGCCTTTAAGTATAAAAGAAAACTTTGCGCCATTGTTGTCTACAAACTTTCCTTTCTTCGTGTAGATGGCAATGGCACCCCCAAATCCTGTGGTAGAACTGTATTGAAAAGGAGGTCTAAAAACTTTAATCATTGCAATATCTCTAGGAAATACCATTGTTTGTTCTCCGGGCATTACTTCAAACTCATCAATAAAAATGGAGCAAATCTCTTCTCTCCATTTAAACACTTCATTATTGGCGGAGTCTATGGCAACGTTTAAACCGGGTACTTTTTGTTGTAAATACCAAGCCAATGATTGCGATTGGGCCAATTCATCATTTCCTAATCCATCAAATACATAAGCGTTATCATTTTTAAATAATCCACTGGTATAGGATTCTGCGTATTCTTGCACTTTTGTTTTTGCTTTTGTGTATACCGTTACATTGGGTAAATCACTCCCGAATTCAGGATCATCTAAAGAAAGATTGTAGTCTATTTTTTTGTTGATATACTCTCCAGGTTTTCCAACACTGAAGAAAGCCGTTTGAATAGCTGCTGGTTCAAAAGCAGAATCAACAGGGGTTTTCAATAAAATGGCTAAATAATTTTTCTTGGGTTTTTGTACAGGAGAAAAATAAAAAGAAGCAGTATCTTGAAACAACATAGGCTTCATGGTAAAAAAGCCTTTCGCATCAACTTTTACGCGGTCTACCATCATTTGTTTAGTGCTGGTGCGCATCATATAATTAATGACCGTATCTTTTTTATCTCTTTCAATCACTTGCCCTTGCATTCTGTAAAAGCCAGATTGAATTAAACAACTAATGGCGTAGTTGCCACTAGGAATTTGCTCACTTATTTTTAATGCAGCATTTACTTCACCTTCAATCATTGGATAGCGAAACTTCCATCTTTGCTTAGTGCCCAAATGATCTATCCAAATATGTGCAGTGGCCGATTTTAATTTTTTGTTGATATAGTTTGGATAATACACACGAAGCTCTAATGAATCACCTTGCAGATAAACTGGCTTAGATAATGAAATGGCAATGGAGTCGTTTTCAGTTTGTCCATAGATTTTCGAAATACTCAGCGATGCTATTAATGCAATAACAGTGACAAAATATTTTTTCATCATATACTTGTGTTGTGCTAAGAAAGTCTAGGATGCTTTTCTAGGTGTTACAGAAAAACCACCCCCTTTTTTAGACGAAGAAAAGTTTTTATTGTTCATTGCACCAGGTGCTTTATTCATCATACCTGAAGGACCGGCAGACTTAGATACCATGCCCGATGCAGGAGTTGCTTTCTTTGTATTCTTTCTGGTTGATTTAGCTTTTCCCATATATTTTATATTTTAATAAAGTTAACTTCTTTTCGCGTAAAGCAATTTGTTAAAATGGTATAATCGGTCCTAAATAAATGCAATTGCTTACCTTGCATGAAATTTTTTTATGAGCCAGTTGAGTCATTTAGCAGAAACCTTAATAGGAAGTGAAATTGTAAAGTTGGGAAATGCCATCAACGAAAGAATTAGAAATGGAGAGACCATTTATAATTATACCATTGGCGATTTTAATCCTAGTGAATTTCCAATTCCTGCTGAATTAGAGCAACTGATTATAGAAGCCTATCAACAAAAAAAGACCAGCTACCCCGCAGCTGAAGGCATTTTGGATTTACGTAAAGCCATTAGTGGATTTATTCAAGATTGGGAAGGGCTTAGCTTTACACCAGCTGAAATTCAAGTAGCATCGGGTGGCCGTCCATTAATTTATGCATTGTTTAAAGTAATTGTAGACAAAGGCGATAAAGTAATTTATGGAGTACCTTCTTGGAACAATAATCACTATGTTCATTTAACCGATGGAGAACATTGTGAAGTGCCTTGTTTGCCTGAAAATGATTTCATGCCAACAGTAGAAGATATTAAGCCACATATAAAAGGAGCTACTTTAATATGCTTGTGTACTCCACAAAACCCTACTGGAACTACATTAAGTAAAAGCGCATTAGCTGAGATTTGCGAGTTGATTCTTGCAGAAAATGCAACCAGAACCCCCGATCAAAAGAAATTGTATTTAATGTTCGATCAAATGTATTGGACACTTACCTATGGTGATACGGTTCATTACAATCCATTAACATTGAATCCTGCCATGAAACCTTATACCATTTTTATTGATGGTATATCAAAAGTGTTTTCTGCAACAGGCGTAAGAGTGGGATGGGCATTGGGTCCTGAGAACGTGATTGCAAAAATGAAAGCCATATTAAGTCATTTAGGAGCATGGGCGCCTATGGCAGAGCAACATGCGGTGGCCAATTATTTGCCAATGAAAGAAGCCATTGGAAATTACCTGACTCATTTTAAATCGGAAGTTGAATATCGCTTAAGAACCATATACAATGGCATTATTACATTAAAGCAAAAAGGGTATCAGGTAGATGCCATTGCACCACAAGCTGCCATTTACTTAACCATTCAAATTAATTTAAGGGGGAGCAAAACTGCCGAGGGACAAGTATTGGCTACACAGTCCGATGTCACTACTTATATACTAAGCGAAGCCAAAATTGCCATTGTACCATTTTCAGCATTTGGTGCAGGGGCAGATAGCAGTTGGTACAGATTAAGTGTGGGAACTTGTAAGAAAGCAGATATCCCAACTATGTTACAACAATTGGAGTCTGCTTTGAGCAAACTTTCTTAATATTTTTTGTTGGGCTTCAGTACTTAATAATGAGGGAAACCGCCATCTAGTTTTTATTGCAAATAAAGATAAATGCCTTGTTTGGCTTGTCTTGCAATATTTGTTTTACCAAATGCGTTTTGGTAACAATCTTATGTTTATTAATGTCTATGATTTCGTTCGCCACACAAAATGCAGCCCAGTTTTCAACTGGTCCCAAAATTTTATTTAAACCAGCAACAACAGAAGCGGCTTCTGCTTCGGTTAAATATGCTTGTTTAGTTAAAACCAACAGATCTCTGTTCATAGTAAACAAATTCAGTGTTTAGGGCATCCACAAAATTTGGTTTTATTCGATTTTTGAAAAACACCACAAGAGCTAGATGCCAACATGATAACTAACACTAAAAGAATAATTTGGTTTATTTTCATTTTCATATACTCAACTAAAGTAACAAAATAGCTTTAATAATTCAACAAACGCAATCTTGAAAAATCAATTTAACATTTCCACCGTTTTAATTGCTCCACTAGACTGGGGACTTGGTCATGCTACCCGTTGCATCCCTATTATCAAGGCTTTCAGGCAATTAAACATCAAAGTGATATTGGCTGCAGAAGGCCATCAGGCTGCATTATTGTTGAAAGAGTTTCCCGATTTAACTATTATACCTTTAACAGGTTATCGGGTACACTATGCAAAGTCTCGCCTACTACTTTTGTTTAGTTTAATGCTACAAATCCCCAAGCTATATAAAACAATCAAAGCAGAGGAAGCTTGGTTAAAAAATGTAGTTGAAGAAAATCAAATTGACTTGATTATTTCTGATAACCGATTTGGGTTGCACCATCCAGTTGTTCCTTCCATATTTATTACTCATCAGTTAATTATTAAAGCACCATACCAATGGGTGGAATATATTTTTAGGCGGATTAATTATTATTTCATTAATCAATTCACCGCTTGTTGGGTGCCCGATATGATAGCCAATCCAGGCTTAGCAGGAAAGTTATCTCATCCTGCTGTAATGCCTAAAGTGCCAGTGTCGTATATGAAGTTACTCTCTAGATTTACAAGGGTGTCCTGTGCAACCAAATACAGTTTTGCAATTGTGTTATCTGGTCCTGAACCACAAAGAACCATTTTAGAAAATAATATCTTGATAGATTTAGAAGCGTTCACCAAGCCGGTAGTATTAATTCGAGGGCTTCCTACAGAAACTGAACCCATTGAAGTGCCTCCACATGTGACGGTATTCAATCATTTAGACACTATAGATCTTGCATTAGAATTGCAACAAGCAGATTATATCATTTGTAGAGGTGGATACACTTCATTAATGGAGTTATTGTCTATTGATAAAAGATTGATAGTAGTTCCTACACCAGGACAAACAGAGCAAGAATATTTGAGTGAATTATTGATGAGTACCAAACGTCTTATGCGAATAGACCAATCGGTCTTTAGTATGGAAGACACTTATGCAAAAGCACAAAGTTTTACATTTAGTAAAATGAATATTGATCAGTTTGATGTAGAGCAACTTAAAGCATTATTGCTAAATTTGCCTAAATGAACCAATCCTATAAAGCATATACAGCTGCCCTTGTAGCGAATTTAATTTTTGGTAGTAGTTATGCGGCGGTCAAGTTCATTACACCGGGATATATTCATCCATTTGCGTTGAACTTTGTAAGGGTAGCAGTTACGCTTTCTTTATTTTGGATTTTGTTTTTATTTAAGCCAGGCAAAGTAAAATTTGAAAGAAAAGATTTGCCCCGATTTTTGATTTGTGCACTTACTGGCATTGTGATTAATCAATTATTTTTTATTAAAGGAGTATCCTTAACCACCGTAATTCATAGTTCTTTACTTTCATTGGGTTCGCCTATTTTCATTACCATCATAGCTGCTTGGTTATTGAAGGAAGGATTTACAATATTAAAAGCAATTGGCTTGGCTTGTGGAGTTGGGGGTGCAAGTATTTTGATATTAATGAAAGACCAATCTGGTGCAGCAACTAATATGGTTCTAGGTGATATATTGGTGCTTATTAATGCCATATCATATGCTTTTTACTTAGTACTGGTAAGACCCTTGATGGCAAAGTATTCAGGAATTCAAGTATTGCGTTGGATATTTACCTTGGGGGCCATTGGCATATTACCTGTTGGCCTTCCTTATATGTTAAGCACCAGTTGGGAAAGTTTTGATTTCACCCATTGGGTGGTATTAGGTTATGTAGCCATCTTTTCCACTTTTGTAGCTTACCTATTAACTGTCCAGAGTATTCAGCTTATTGGCTCGTCTGCAACTGGGGCTTTTATTTATACGCAACCTGTATTTGCAGCCATCTTTGCGATGATTTTCACAGGCGAATATTTTACTTTTTACAAATTAGTGGCAGCCATTTTAATTTTTACAGGCGTATACTTAGTGAACGCAAAGAAGTTGACTAAACCTGTTTAGGCCAATCGGCAAACCAAAATTCTTTTTTTGCTTTTGCCCAGTTTTTCCAACTGAGGGTATCTATACGAATAGCAAAAATGGCACAAGTAGGCATATCATCAATTCGGGTTGAAGTGAGTTGGTTTACAAAATCGGTAATACCTGGATTGTGCGCAAAAATAGCCGCAGTATGTATTTCATCTGGTATGAGTACAATGGCTTTGGCAAATCTTTCTGGAGGGGCATGGTATAAAAAATCGTGTTGAATCATTTTGCTTTTGGGTATTTCATTAGCATGAGCAAAATATTCCGCTGTTGTTAAAGCCCTTAAAGCAGTACTAGTAATGATTGAATCAATTGTAATGTCTCGATCAAGTATTCTTTTAGCCATCATTGGGGCATCCTTATGGCCTCTTTCATTCAGTGGTCTATCAAAATCGGCTTGTCCTGGATTTGCCCAACTACTCTTGGCATGTCTTACCAGTAATAAATGTTTCATGTTGAAAAGTTAGTTCATTTGAATTGTACATTTGTGCTGTGGCAGTATCCAAGTTATTAATTGACGAATTTATACAATTAAGCAAGCAGTACCCCGTTTTTGATGTAAGAAGCGAAGGGGAGTACCAACATGCTCATATACCAGGTGCATATAGTTTACCCTTATTTAATAATGAGGAAAGAAAAATAGTTGGTACTGCATACAAGCAAGAGAGCAAACAAAAAGCCATTAAAATCGGACTCAAATATTTTGGGGTTAAGATGGTTAAAATAGTGGAAGCAGTTGAAAAAATAACAGAAGAAGCCAACAGTAAAACGGTAATGGTACATTGCTGGAGAGGGGGAATGAGAAGCGCAGGCGTTGCTTGGTTATTAGATCTCTATGGTTTTAAAGTATACACACTAGTAGGGGGATATAAAACATATCGAAATTGGGTGCTCAACCAATTTGAGTTGACTTATCCCATTCAAATTGTTGGAGGATATACAGGAAGCGGTAAAACGGAAGTATTACAAGAGTTGAGTAATAGAGGAGAAATTGTAATTGACTTAGAGGGATTGGCACATCACAAAGGTTCTGCATTTGGTGCATTAGGACAGCCGCCACAACCCAGTCAAGAAATGTTTGAAAATTTATTGGCTGCTCAATTAAGCGCTAAAGCAGCTTTATTATCTAGCGAAAAAGTAATTTGGCTGGAAGATGAAAGCCAACGTATAGGCGAAGTAAATATTCCAACGATTTTTTTCAAACAAATGCGTTCGAAGAAAGTCTTGTTCCTAGATATTCCATTTGATGAAAGACTGCAGTATATTTTACAAGGCTATGGTAAATTTAGTAAAGAGCATTTAGTGAATGCAGTCATTAGAATTAAAAAACGCTTGGGAGGATTAGAAACCAAGACTGCTATCAATTGTTTAATTGAAGATGATATCATGGGATGCTTTGCCATCTTATTAAAATACTATGACAAAGGCTATTTTGCAGGATCTCAAAAACGCGAAAACCCTGAACAATTAATTCATACAATTCCTTGTAATAGAGTAGATGCAAAAACCAATGCAATCAAGCTTTTGCAGTGATCATTCGACAAGGTAGTATGTTTTAAAAATTAGCAATCCATTT
>JAGOGG010000061.1 GCA_017996795.1 Sediminibacterium sp.
CCATTTTGATGTTTATATTATCAATCATCTTTTTGAAAGATTATCCTGAATACATGATTGGATTAATCTTAATTGGTTTAGCCAGGTGTATTGCAATGGTGGTAGTATGGAATGATTTAGCAGAAGGAAATAGGGAATATGCAGCTGGGCTGGTAGCACTAAATAGTATTTTCCAAGTTTTCTTTTACAGCTTTTATGCTTATTTATTCATCACTTTCTTGCCCCCTTATTTTGGGGTTAAGGGATTGAACGTGAATATTACTATTGCAGAAATTGCTCAATCAGTGGGTATTTATTTAGGTATCCCTTTTGCTGCTGGTGTAATCAGTAGGTATTTATTAATTAAATGGAAGGGGTTGGATTGGTTTAACAATAACTATATTCCATTTATATCTCCCATCACTTTAATTGCCTTATTGTTTACCATCATTATTATGTTCAGTTTAAAAGGACAATTAATCGTGGAGATTCCAATGGATGTTTTACGAATTGCCATTCCTTTAGTAGTCTATTTTATATTAATGTTTATCATTAGTTTTTTAATTGGGAAAAAATTAGGAGCAGATTATTCAAGAAATACTTCTATTGCTTTTACTGCAACTGGTAATAATTTTGAATTAGCTATTGCTGTAGCCATTGGTGTATTTGGTATTAATAGTGGGCAGGCGTTTGCTGGTGTGATAGGCCCATTGGTTGAAGTGCCCGCATTAATTGCTTTAGTTAATTTAGCTTTTTGGTTTAGAAAAAAATTATACAAATGAAATACCTAATTACTTTTTTAATAGTTAATAGTTTAGTTATGTCGTTAATAGCACAACAACCTGTTTTATTTCCAAGCTTGCAATCATTTTTTGATGAAGCCAAGAATAATTTTAATCAAATTCCTACGGTGCGTAAAGCAGCATTAACCGAAATAAGTGAATATGTATCGCAAAAGAAAAAGTTATCAAAAGAGATTGAGCTCACATTTATTTGTACGCATAATTCTAGAAGAAGCCATATTTCTCAAATAATGGCTCAAGCAGCAGCAACTTATTATAGGATAGGAAATGTATATTGTTATTCCGGTGGTACAGAAGTGACAGCGTTCAATTTAAATGCAGTGAATGCATTAAGAAATATTGGTTTTGAAATAGCTGCCACCAATAGTTCGGCTAATCCTGTTTACGAAGTTAAATACGGCTCATCAACCCCTAAGTTGATTGCTTTTTCAAAGGTTTATACCAGTTTGCCCAATCCTCAAAAGGATTATGGAGCAGTATTAACCTGTTCACAAGCAGATGCGTCTTGCCCAATCGTTCAAGGCGCAGATGGAAGATTCAAGTTGCCTTATGAGGATCCAAAACTAGCTGATGGTACGCCACAACAAGACAACGTGTATACTGAAAGGTGTAAGCAAATAGGGCTTGAAATGTTATATCTATTTAGTCAAGTTAAATAGAGGTTGTTTTTAGCTTCAATAAAATATTAAATCACAGTCAGTTCATAAAACTCTTCTGGTTTCAAATATTTTTTTGCGAGCTCATTCAATTCTTCCGCACCTGTCGTTTTTATTAATTCAACACTATTATAAAAATATTGTTCGTCTAAATTATTGAGTACATAGTTTTTCCATCTAGCAATTAATTGGAAAGGACCATCTAAGTCTCCTAACACGGTTCCCAGCATATAGTTTTTAACCAAGCTTAGTTCATCTTCATCAACGGGTTCATTCCTTAGAATTTCCATTTCTTTATACACTTCACTAATAGTTGCTTCACAAACATCCCTGCCCGCTTCTGTACTAATCATCCAGGCAGTTTCTCCCATATGGTTCTGAATATAACTGTGGATGCCATACGTGTATCCTTTGTCTTCTCTGATATTACTCATTAGCCTTGATCCAAAAAATCCTCCGAAAATATTATTCAATATTTGTGTTTTTTGATAATCTGGATGATGCTTATTGGGGAATGGGCGTGCTATTCTTACGGCACCTTGTACACCGTTTTCATCATTGATGAGTAGGTGTTTTTTTTCTACAGCTGATTGTCGGTTGTATTGAATATGTGGGATGGCTCTTTGTTGTAAAGGCAATGCCCCAAAATATTTATTTAACTGACTTTGTAAGTTTGATGGAATTTTTCCGGCAGTAAAGATGGTGCAATGGCCTTCTGCATAAAAGCGGTTAAAAAATCCTATTAATTCATCTCTAGTTAATTGATCATAGTCTAGGGTAGATGTATATTTTCCATAAGGATGATGAAATCCGTACACATACTCATCAATTAATCGATTGGCAATAAAGTCACATTTTTTAAGGTTTACAGAAAGTTTCTGTTTTTGATTTTGTTGATAGGTTGTTAGCTCCTCTTCAGGAAAAATTGAATCGGTGATTAATTCTGCAACTACTGGCAACAATTCATCAATATGTTTAGACAAACAATGCAGCGTAATTGAAGCGGTTTCATTATAGCAGGTTCTATTGAGATAGGCACCATAAAATTCAAAATGGTCATTTATTTGATAAGCTGTTTTGGTACTAGTGCCATTTTTCAGTAAAAAATTAGTAGTGCCAGCCACTATATTTTTTTGTTCAAACCAATTGCCTGCTTTGAATACCCATTCTATCATGAGTACTTCTTGTGTACCCGCATTCATGCTGTATACAGGAATAGTATTGTCTAATTGATATTGTTCGCATGTTCTGAGTTTTAAATCAAAACTTACCGCGTCGGTTATAGTAGGTTGTATTTTTCTATTCAACATCTTGGGTTTGCTTTATTTAGCCAGGTAGTGTAAAGTATTGCTATTGCTTTCTCTAAAAATTTGTTTGCTGTAATCAACAATATCTTGTGGGTTAATTTCCTGGTATTTCTCTAATTCGGTATTCATTAAAGAAGCATCGCCCATTAATTCATACATAGCCAAACTGCTGGCCCTACTCATAATGCTCATGTCTTCAAATGCAATCACACTCTCCGTTTTATTTTTAACTTTCGTTAATTCGGCAATGGAAACGGGTTGTTCTTGTATTAAAGCAATTTGCTCACTAATGGCTTGCTCAGCTTTATTGATGTCTACTCCTTTAACCAATTTTCCTTCAATGGTTAAAAGCCCAGCATCAAGACTTCCAAAATGATAGCAATCCAAATTAGAAAATAATTTTTGTTCCTTAACCAATGATTGATATAAACGAGAAGAAGCTCCACCTCCTAATATTTCTGTAATTAAATCTGCTGTGTAGTATCCTTTGTTTAAACGGGCATCCATATGCCAAGTTTTTACAAATGCATCCAATGGAACTGCTGCTTCAATGGTTAATCTTCTCGCTTGGTCTTGAACGGGTTCTTGTGGTAAACAACGAATGTATTTATCTCCCATTGGAATAGGACCAAACCATTTTTGGGCTAGTTGTTTGATGTCGGCTGTTTTTACCTTACCAGCCACTACTAAAATGGCATTGATTGGTCTATAATGTTTGAAGAAAAAATGTTTTACATCATCAATAAGCGCATTCTCTACATGGCTTAATTCTTTGCCAATGGTCATCCATTTATATGGGTGAACCGTATAAGCCAATTCGCGCATTTGTTTCCAAACATCCCCATAGGGCTTATTAATATAGTGTTCCCTAAATTCTTCGCAAACCACTTTACGTTGAACTGATAAACTTTTTTCGCTGAATGCTAAGCTCAACATTCGATCACTTTCTAACCAGAAAGCTGTTTCAATATTTTGAGCAGGTAGTTGGCAATAATAATTGGTTAAATCATTGGTGGTATATGCGTTATTGTCTCCCCCGGCCCTTTGAAGTGGCTCGTCGTAATCGGCAATATTGATGCTCCCTCCAAACATTAAGTGCTCAAACAAATGCGCAAATCCAGTTTTTTCAGGATGCTCATCTCTTGCGCCAACATCATATAAAACATTTACCACTGCCATTGGGGTTGCAGTGTCTTCGTGAACCAAAACGGTTAAGCCATTGTCTAGGGTAAATCGGTTGTATTCAATCATAGTAATGCGTATCGGAGCGCAAAATAGTTCATCTTTACTTACCTACGAATGTCTTTAACATTCATGTTCAACATTAATGGGACATTGTTTCTAAGTACAACCACTTTAATTTTTCCTAAAGAGTTCTGAAATAGGTTCTTATAAGCTTGGATATTGTTAGAGGCATTATTTTCTATCGAAAAGATTATATCCTCCGTTTTAAATCCAGCTTTGTCTCCAGGGGAGCCTTCAATAATATCAATTACTTTTATTTGGCCATCCACTAAATAAATTCCCAATCCTGTGTAACTGTAGTCGAATGAATCTGCAAAATGTTCATTGGGCTTAATATGGATGCTTTGTTCGGGATAGTTCAAAGTAATATTAAATCTTCTCAACAGATCGTTTCCCATTAGTCCACCTAAAATAGGATAGTTTGTTACATTAAAATCGTCTTCGAATATATGTACGGGTACTTTTTTAAACTTATAGTTGCCAATTTTTACTGATTTCATTACAGCAATTTCCATTTTCTTTTTGCCACCTAAACCCTCTGCTTGGGTAGGATAAAATTTTCTTTTGCTTTTAAAAATGGAACTGTCGTCTACATAATCTCTGGATAATAGAAAGCAAAGCCCTGCACCCGTATCAAAAATAAATCGGTTTAAAAATGACTTACTGTCTTCTACATTTGCTTGTAGCAATGGGAGGGTGCTGAAATTGGGTTTTAACAATTGTCCTCCTCTGGGATACCTAAATCTACCTGGGGTATACACTTCCATTATTCTTTTGTCGAAATCTAAATGAACAATATACCTCCTTAAAAAACTATACCCTATAATCCCATCTATCCGAACCCCATAAACACTGGTGAGTAGTTCATAATTATTAATATGGAAATCTAGGTTCTTTACTACAATGCCAGGCATTTGTAGGGTATGATTGTATGCAAATGAAACCCTTTTGACTCCGGCAATTCCACGAATGGTTTTATCACTTAAGGCAATGGGTAATTTTAGTCGTTCAACTGTACCTGAATCTAGCGAAATGCCACCACTGCCGGTGTCGAGTACAAAATTGAGTGAGTCGGTAAATTCATTTAACTGTGCTTTTAAAATGATGATGCCCCCGCTCAGTTGAAAAAATGGAATCTTCGTAATGAGCTTAGAATCTGGAGGAACAAATTCTTCCTGAGCACTAAGCTGTTGAAAGCATAGCAGCGAACATACCCATATGGCCAATACCCGTTTCATACTATGTTAAGTTAAATGCTTTTTTATGCAAAATGATGAATAATTATATAAGCGCGCTCTTTTGTTGATATCCCTTTGGGTGAACCATATCTATCCTAACTTTGTTACTTATACAATTATGATGGAATTAGCCAATTTATACCAGAGAGCCCTTGATTTTGACTTTTTAAGTGTAGAAGAGGGGATATACCTATTTGAGCAGGCACCTTTAGCCGATTTAATGCATATAGCAGATGAGTTGCGTAAAAAGCAAGTGCCACATGGCAAAGTAACCTGGCAGATAGACCGAAATGTGAATACCACCAATGTATGTATTGCCAATTGTAAGTTTTGTAATTTCTATCGGATTCCGGGCCATGCTGAAGCCTATATTACCGAAATGCCGGTGTATAGAAAGAAAATTGAAGAGACGTTGAAATACGGTGGAGATCAACTCCTGCTACAAGGGGGGCACCATCCAAACTTGGGCCTCGATTTTTATACAGCTACCTTCCGCCAGCTAAAACAAGAATATCCAACCATCAAGCTACACGCACTCGGACCGCCTGAAGTGGCACATATTGCCAAATTAGAGAAAATGAGTCATCACGATGTGCTAAAAGCTTTAAAAGAGTCGGGCCTAGATTCATTACCTGGAGCAGGCGCAGAGATATTGGTGGATCGGGTACGCCGCTTAATTTCGAAAGGTAAGTGTGGTGCAGACGAATGGTTGGCCATCATGCACGAAGCCCACAAATTGGGGATCACTACCAGTGCAACCATGATGTTTGGTCACGTAGAAACAATAGAAGAACGCTTTATACACTTAGTAAGAATTAGAGAAGTACAAGCGATGAAACCCGCTGACGCCAATGGTTTTCTTGCATTTATACCTTGGACTTTTCAGGATGTAGATACCTTACTAACCAAAATTAGAGGAGTACATAATTTAACTACCCCTGATGAGTACTTAAGAATGATTGCCATTAGCCGCATCATGCTTCCGAATGTGAAGAATATTCAAGCCAGTTGGCTAACGGTAGGTAAAGAAACTGCCCAACTTTGTTTACATGGTGGTGCCAACGATTTTGGTTCAATCATGATCGAAGAAAACGTAGTGAGTGCAGCAGGTGCCCCACATCGGTTTACTTATAAAACCATACAGGAAGCAATTAAAGAAGCCGGCTTTGAGCCCCAATTACGCAATCAACAATATGGTTGGAGGGAAATTCCTGAAACCATTGTAGAGCAAACCATTGATTATTAAAAAGTAAACAATTGGCTTTTTGATTTTATGAATCTGATTCTTACTAATTTAAAGTAACTTTAGGAGTGTAAACACCCAATTGTTTCGAATCAGAAAAAGATGAACATATTCGAATCCGTAATTTGTCATGACTACACTGTAGTAAGAACTCATCGAGAAATTCTTGCAGTCAAGACCAATGGTGTCCATATGGTTGGCTTGGCTTGGGTTTGCAACGTACTGACCTTGATTGGTTTAGTGATTGTTTATTTATTGTTGACCAATCAAAGTACTGAAGTGTACGACGTACTAGCATTTATAAGATATTGGGAGCTGGCAGGAAGGTTAGGAATATTGATATTTCTTGCATTAGTTTATTTTATGAGCTTTGGCGCATACGGAGGGAAAGCAATTTTTTTAGATATTGTTCGCCGTTTTAGTAAGCTAGAAGAAGAAGAAAAACACGCAGTTGCCAAAAGAGGTGGCCGATACTTCTACCTTTCTTTATTAAGTTTTTTAATTGTTTCTGGGGTAGTGGTTTACTTAATAAAATATGTTTATTAAAAAGCTATGACGGTATTTGGAGCAATCATTTCGCATAATTATTTATGGTGTCAATACAGGCAAAGGGTAGGATTGGCTAAAACGCAGGGCCCAATGATGGTTGGTATTGTTTGGGTTGCCAATGTGCTCACTTTTTATGCTTACTATATTTATACCAACCTAGTTGCGTTCAAAGAAAAAGATCCCGAATATTTAAATAGGGTTATGTGGGAATGGCTAAATGCATTCAAACTATCCTTTGTTATTGGGGCATTGCTCATTTTTTTATTGAGTTATTTTTTATACAGAATCAAGGGGGTATATAATAATATCATTACCGAGCTCCTCAGTAAAGAAGAAAAAAGGCAAAAATCAGTTGCCAAACTAGGAAAAACTTATTTCTATGGCTCCCTAACTGTTCTAGTAATAGCCTACTGCATTTTAGTTTGGCTCTTTGTAGAATGGGGTTATTGGGAAGCTTTTAACCTAGACACCAATTAAGTATCTTTCTCTCCTTTCATACCAATTATTGGGGGTCTCGCCGAATGTTCGGCTTAATTTTACATAATTCTTTTTTTAGCTGTAACATAATACACAGCTATACGTATCATAAGTACAAACCAACTAACTGTTTCTATTTGTATGACCGAGTTTGAGTACAATGAATGTGTAAATAACCATGCCGATGGCCTTTTTAGGTTTATCGTAAAGAATCTTCGGCATGAAGAAGACGCAAGAGATATTGTGCAAACCAGTTTTGAAAAATTATGGAGGAATAGAGACCAAGTAGAAACAGCTAAGTCAAAAGCCTATTTATTCACTGTAGGATACAATCAAATGATTGATCATATCCGCAAAAATAAACGGGTACAATTAAAAGAAGAATTTGAAGAACAAACTGGCATTCAATACCAGCAACATTCGGGTTTAAAGAAAACATTAATGGAAGCATTAAACCGTTTGAACGAAACACAGAAAAGTTTGGTGATGCTGAAAGACTACGAAGGATATAGTTACGAAGAGATTGGACAAATTATGAATTTGAATGAAAGTCAGGTAAAAGTGTATTTGCATAGAGCAAGATTAACCCTTAAAAACTATTTGGTTAGCGCCGATAACGTCTTATAATGATTACTATAAACCAAAATAATTACGAACACTATTTTCTACTTTGGGTAGATGGAGAGCTCTCCCCCGAAGAGATGGTAGCTGTTGAGCGGTTTATAGAAACTCATCCAGATTTAGCAGAAGAATTGTCTTTATTACAAGATACTAAACTGGTACCCGAAGAGCAAATCGTTTTCACTAGTAAGAGTCAATTATTGAAACAGTCTACGAACGATATTAGTTTGGATAATTATGAGTCTTGGTTTTTATTGTTTGTTGATAATGAATTGAGCTTGTCCGATCGCCAAAAAGTAGAATTGTTTGTACTACAGCATCCCAATCTGCAAACATCTTTTGAATTATTAATGCAAACCAAATTGGCTCCCGAAGAATGGGTGTTCAAGAATAAAGAAGTATTATATAAAAAAGAAGAGCAGAAACGCCCTGTGGTATATATGCGATGGATGCGTTATGCAGCCGCTGCAGCAGTGATTGGATTAATTGCAACAGTTTGGATGGTTGCCCCTACCAATCAATTGAGAACGCCATTGGAAATAAATGGAGCAGAACCTGAAGTGGTGGGTACTCAACCAACAATAAATAGTAACAATAGTATTGAACAAAATGAGGTAGAACCTAAGCCTAATTTAGTTCAACTAGACCCTCAGGCTTCCGTTCAAATCAGCAACTCGCATAATAAAGCCATTGTTGACCAACCAAGCACTATAAGTAATTCAGTGGCTACGGTTATTAATAGTGAACCAGCAAAAAAGGAAGAGCAAACAATAGCAAGAGTAGAGCAAAATCCAATTCAAACGGAAAAAATAGTACCCGTTACCAATTTAATTGCTGGAAGGAATGATGTTGAAAATAATCAAGGAGCCAATATAGAACCAGTAGAAACAAAGCCAGATGCTGCTTTGGATGAAGTGAAGCCAGTGTATACTGCCTTAGAAGATATGGAAGAAGACAAGAGCCTTTATATAGGGGCCTTAGAAATAAATAAAGATAAATTACGCGGCCTTTTCCGCAAAGCAGGAATGATTTTCCGTTCAAAAGCCAAACAAGAAGAAGATTCTCGTCAAAAAAAGTAAATGTAAAAAGTATGAAAAGTATTGTAAGCATGGTGGCAATGGTATGCATTGCCTTGAGTTCAACCGCTCAGTCTACTCCAGAGACAGACACTATTAAAGTGGGTAATTTTGTAATCATCAAGAAAAAGGGTTCTGATGAAACAAGTACTGGTAATTCAAAGTTGAATAGAGATAGTTATAATTTATTGCGCGTTGAACGCCGACCAGCAAAGCGTAAAAACTTAAGCACGAACTGGTGGATCCTCGATTTAGGATTTGCAAATTTGCGTGACAATACCAATTATGGATTTGCACAAACAGGTTCCTATTTTAAAACGCTAAGACCTCAAGATGGTCCGGTGAACGAAAATAGTTATCGTTTAAACAGGGGTAAATCATCTAATGTGAATCTTTGGTTTTTCATGCAAAAGCTAAATATCAGCAAGAACGTATTGAACCTTAAATATGGTTTAGGATTGGAAATGTACAATTTCCGTTATGATTCTAAAATCAGTTATAACAATGATCCAGCTCCTTATGTTTTTAATGATTCTATATCATTTACAAAGAACAAATTATATGCTGGTTATCTTACAGTTCCTTTTATGATTAATATTAATACTACACCCGATAAGCGCAAGGGCTTTAGTTTCAGTGCAGGGGTTAGTGCGGGATATTTAATATCAAGCAGCAATAAACAAATTAGTGCCGAAAGAGGTAAACAAAAAGAGAAGGCAGACTTTTATATGGAGCCTTTCCGTTTGGCTGCTATTGGAGAAGTGGGATTGGGCCCAGTACGTTTATATGGTTCATATAGCTTGAACAAAATGCAGAAAGATATTACCCGTGTAGAACAATTTCCTTACGCAATTGGGGTTCGTTTAAGCACTTGGTAATCAATGCTTCAATTAATTATCTTTGTTAAGTGAATTTGAATTAACATTTGCTCCACAATTGGAATGGTTAATTTTCGTTTCTTAATCAGAGACTATGAAAAGGGCACTATACTGGACGATATTTTTAGCTGGCATTACCCTTACTACTTCATTTAGAAAGCACCGGGTAATTGATTCTGCAAAAGCAGATAAGGATACCTATTCGGTATACATCATCAAGAGCGAGTACGAATTAAAGATTTACGATCAAGACGGTGAGTGGTTGGCATCTTATCCAGTAGTATTTGGGAGTAAAGATTTGGGAGATAAACTATACCAAGGCGATAGAAGAACTCCAGAAGGGGTATTTCATATAACAGGAAAAAGAAAACATGCCAAGTGGGAGCGTTTTATGCTGATTGATTATCCAACAGCTGAAAGCTATGCGAAGTTTAATCAACGAAAAGCATTAGGACTTATACCCGCTAATGCTAAAATTGGGGGAGAGATTGGCATTCATGGCACTGTTCCTTATGATGATTATGCGATAGACCAATATAGAAACTGGACTGAAGGTTGCATCAGCACTAAAAATAAATATGTGCAGGAATTATTTGAGATATTGCCAGTAGGAACCAGGGTGGAGATCCGCCGATAAATTGCTCAACTTTTGGTTATTTAATTATACAA
>JAGOGG010000251.1 GCA_017996795.1 Sediminibacterium sp.
AAGTAATTGTTGGTGATCATTTGGATAGTTGGGATCTAGCTACTGGAGCAATTGACAATGGAATTGGTTCATTCGCAGTCATTGACATGGCTAGAACTTATATGGCATTAAAATTACAACCTGAACGTACCGTTGAATTTGTATTATTTATGGGCGAAGAAGAAGGGCTGCTCGGATCTAGGGCTTATGTGGATCAAGCAATGAAGAACAAAACTTTAGATCAGGTACGTTATATGCTAAACTATGATATGACCAATGATCCAAAAGGATTTTCTACCACAATAGCCGAAAGCAAAGATTTGTTTGTAGGTATTGGTGCTATTGCTCAAACTTTTGATACCACCTATAAGAATTTATTTAACAATGGAGCTGGTTTGCACAGCGATCACCAACCATTCATGCTTCAAGGCATTCCTACGGGAGGCGGAGCTGGTGGTAGATTACCCAATAATGCAGGCCCTTGCTATCATGCAGACTGCGATGATTTTAAATTGGTGGACGAAAAGGGATTAAAGAATACTGTTCGTAATGGTGCCATGTTATTGTATGGCATTGCTGATTCCAAAGAATTAAAGTCTAGAAGGTTCACCGATACGGAAGTGCGCGACTTCATGATTAAAAATAATTTGAAAGAAGCATTAGAAATTGCAGGCGAATGGAGATGGAAATAATTACCTATCCCATTTTTTATTAAAAACATTTTGAATTTGTAAAGACAAGTACACCGTGATGCAGGCGCAGATAATTCCTGCGCCTACATCTAGTGGAAAATGTTGTGCCAAATAAACACGGGAATAACCTGCTAATAATGCTGCAGTGAATCCAATCAACCAAAAATAACGATAGGGTAGTAGCAAACAACCCAATAAGAATAAACTAAATGCAGTAGTAGTATGTCCTGAAGGGAAGCTATTGTTGGTATGTACGGTTACTCCTTTTACAGTATGTATGGTATTTTGTTCAGTTGATTCTATTGCTGCAGTTGGTCTAGCTTCATTGGGGTAAATGATTTTTTTTCCTGTCTGCACCAATAAAGTTGATAGAATAATGGCACTTAATACAAGCGGCAATAATTTTCTTTTATATAAGATAAAATATAGCGCTAATGGAACCCAGAAAATACCATCCCCAGCATGCGTAAAATATTGAAAGAAAAAATCAGCAACTGATCCTAAGTCTTGGTTCAATAATAAAAACAAATCTTCCTTGCCTCCTAAGAATGAAAACAAAATCAAGCTAATACCTGTTGCAATGCTAAGGTTGGCCGCTGTTTTAAAAGCCGATATATTCATAAGTAAATATATTAAATAACTCCCGCTAGCTCAAGGCTTCTTTTTTTTAGGTGCACAATATCTAAATCGTCTATAATGGCATCTGGCGTTAAAACCAATGATGTGTTATTTTGCTTCCACCAACTATTATTGATGAGTTTATTACAATGTAGTACGCCAATTAAATATTTTCTCTCTGCTTGTGCATGCCATTCTTCTATCCACTCAAAATCTTCTCTGGGTATATATTTCCAGTCATCAAAACTCACATACACTTTTAAGTAATAGTCATTGGATAACTCGTGTGGTTGGTGGTGGTATAATTTTTTATACTCGTATTTGTAATTATAGCGCAATGCAGCAATATCACTTAATACGGCAGATGCGGTGGGAAAACTTCCGGCTCCTTTTCCATAGAAAAACTGTTTATCTGCAAACCCTGATTCAATCACCACCCCATTGTATTCATTTTTTACGAAAGACAGTGGATCGCTTGTAGGTACAAATTGAGGTAATACAAATGCGGTTACTTTTCCATTCTTTAATTTTTTGGCTTGTCCTATTAACTTGATGTCAAATCCTTTTTCTTTTGCCACCACTGCATCGGATCCCTGTACATTTTGGATACCGGTAAATAAAATTTCAGTAGGCGCACTTACAATACCATATGCATGGTTTAATAAAATGGTCCATTTGTTTAATGCATCGTATCCCTCCACGTCTAGCTTGGGGTTGCTTTCAGCAAACCCCAGTTGCTGTGCCAGCAACAGCGCTTCTGAAAAATCCAGTTTTTCTTCAAACATTTTGGTCAAGATAAAATTGGTTGACCCATTCACAATTGCCTTAATTGAATGCAATAAGTCGTTGTCATAATACTCTTCTAAGTTTCTTATTACTGGAATAGAAGCGCAAGCTGCCGCTTCGTATAAGAATGGCAGGTCTGTTTCTTTTTGTAAGGCCAATAAAGCAGGCAAATTGTCTGCGATCATTTTTTTACTTGCACTTACCACCGACTTGCCGTTTTTTAGTGCAGTGGATACTATTTCGAAAGCAGCCACCGAATCGTCAATTACTTCAACAATTACATTGATTGTTGGATCTTGTAATAATTCGTTTTTATCTGAAGTGAAGAGCGCTTCTGGCGCATTTCTTTTTTTAGCTGCATTCTTAATACAGACTTTTTTTATACTCGCTTTTAATGAAGGTGTTTGTTGCAACACTTTGTACAATCCTTCTCCTACTACTCCAAATCCAAATAATCCGATTGTCAACTGTTTGTGGGTTTCCATTTTATTTTTTATTTATTTTAATTGAATCTAAAACCCTTGCTAAATCTGCAATTAAATCTTCCGCTTCCTCCAATCCAATTGACAAGCGTATCAAACTATCTTTAACCCCAGCCGCCCTTCTTTTTTCTACTGGAATAGATTTATGGGTCATATTCGCAGGATGCGATATCAAGCTTTTGATTCCACCCAAGCTTTCTGCCAGCTTAAATAGTTGCGTATTACTTACAATTTCAACAGCAGCATCATTGGTATCGTTCACCAAACTGAAAGAAATAATTCCTCCACCTGTTTTAGACTGCGTAAGTGCTATTGAATGATTGGGAT
>JAGOGG010000252.1 GCA_017996795.1 Sediminibacterium sp.
ACCTAATTCCCAACCATACACGGCAGGATATTCCCCCACAGCATCTTGAATTACACTTTTACCTGGAATATACTCCCATCCTAATCCGTAGGCCAAATCGTCTTGATGCCCAAATAATATTCCTTCTGGTAGCACTTTAAATAAATTATTAAACAGCTTAATAGTAGTTATACTGGCTTTCTTATCAGCAGTTTGGTAAACTTGACCCATTATTGGAATGATCTGGAGAAATAAAATACCTGTAAACAACAATCGTTTCATTTTCACCTTTTGAATAAGGTACAATTTACCCAATTAATGTTAACTAGAAATTAGTTCATCTGCAAGTTGACTGTTCTACTGAGGGTGGGAAATAAAAAAGGCCTCGATAACTCGAGACCTTTGTGGGAGCACACGGGTTCGAACCGCGGACCCTCTGCTTGTAAGGCAGATGCTCTAAACCAACTGAGCTATGCTCCCTTATTGTTTGGGAGTGCAAAAATAGGGTCTCGAATTAAACTACCCAAAAAAAATATGTTTTTTTCGCAACAAAGTTTGATTTTTTTTGAAATAAGCGTCTATTCCATAATTTTACACCATGTCCGATTTCTATTTTTCGAATAGCCCTCAAACTTGGGAAGCTGTTGATTCAGATACAGATACTATTATTGCTGATACCTTTAGTTTGATCGTATGGAATGATGAGGTAAATACATTTGAGTGGGTTATTGAAACATTAATGGAAGTATGTGGGCATAGTTTAGAGCAAGCTGAGCAATGCGCACTATTTGTTCACCACAAGGGCAAATACGCGGTTAAAAAGGGAGATTACGAAACATTAAAACCCATGTGCAATAGCATCACAGACAGAGGAATTGGCGCCACTGTTGAACAAAATAATTAATGCATATACTTTCTTCTACTATCTGGTTCCCTCCTATTGAAGATGCATTAGAAGATGGGCTATTGGCAATTGGTGGTGATTTATCTTCTGAACGATTAATATTAGCCTACCAAAAAGGTATTTTCCCGTGGTATGAAGGCGATACCCCTTTGTGGTGGAGTCCTGACCCTCGTTTTGTTCTGTTCCCAGAACAATTGGTAATCAGTAAAAGCATGCACCAGGTAATTAAAAAAAAACAATTCGAATACAAGACTAATACTTCGTTTTCCGAAGTAATTCAACAATGTAAAAATCAACCCAGAGCTGGACAAGACGGCACATGGATTAATGAAGCAGTGGAATTAGCTTATACAGAATTACACCATAAAGGAATAGCACATTCAGCAGAAGCATGGCAAAACAACCAATTGGTGGGTGGCTTATATGGTATAAAAATGGGAAAGCTATTTTTTGGAGAAAGTATGTTTAGTAAAGTTTCTAATGCAAGCAAGTTTGCATTTATTCAGTTGGTGGAACAGTTAAAAATGGAAGGAATTGTATTGATAGACTGCCAAGTGTACACCACACACTTAGAAAGCCTTGGAGCAACAATGATTTCGAGAACCAGTTTTAAAAAATATTTAGAAAAATACTGTTAACCGGGATAGCCATACATTTTGGCAACATCTTTTACTATTTTTTCTATATCAGCATCTTTATTAGCAGGGTCATAAGCCTGTTTCAAATTACTCCCAAAAAGTACGGCAACAGTTTGCCAAAAAGCTGCTGTCATAAAGCCTTTGTATTCGTCAATTATCTCATAGCAATTATTGCCTGTTTCTCTATTGATCAATTTCATCAATACCCTACCCTGGTATACAGATAACCTTGTCAATTGATCAGTAAACTGCTTTTTCATTTCCTTTTCTCTAGATCGGATAATTTGTCTGCGAAGTTGCTTGTCCTTCACATTAATAAGCTGAACATTTATTTCATTAATGATTCTAGAAGCGGCTTTTGCGTAGGGATAAGTTACATAGACCGCATTTCTTAATCGAGTCCAATCTGCCCAATAATTTTTTTGAGCAGCTGTTAGCTTTTTAATTACCAAAACACTCGGCAGCCATGATTCTCCAATGGTATCTCCTGTTGGAGTTATATAGGCATACACTTTTACTGTATCGTATATTCCTTTCTCTTGACTATAAGTATTACAAAAGCTTAGGCTTAAGAAAATGAGTAAGATAATATAGTTGCGCTGGAGCTTCAATGTTATTCAATTTAGTCAAATTAGACTAATATTAATACCATGACACTAAAAAAGTAACCTACGCTGCCGTAACTATAAAACAGACTTTTGAATTTGTTTAACACGCTGAATAATTGACATTACAAATCCAATTACCATGATCACTATGCCCAACCATAATAAATTGATCATGGGGAATTGATATACTTTAAGCGTAATTAAGTCGGTGATATTTCCACTTTCTTTTACCCCAATCTCTAATTTACCCGCATCTTGATCAATCACTTTATTAAATTTCAATACCAGGCTTTGTGAAATTACACTATCAGGCAATGAACGAAGTTCTTGTCCTTTCAAAGCAATACCTGGATAGGCTCTGTACTGTTTTCCTTCCTTAGAAATGATGGTCATGTCTAAGAATAAAGCAGTTTCGTCCGCAGCATATTTAGCTTTTAATTCGGTTGGATTAACGGCTACTTTGTTTAATATCATCATGCCGTTTCCGTAAAACAATGTATCGTTTACTTTTACCGTCTTGTTTTTAAAACTAACAGTATCCGCTGCCCTATTTTCTTGAAAAGAAGTGATGTAAACAAAAATGTCTTTATGCCAGTAATGTTTAGCAGCAGGGTTTGCAGCAAAACCTTCCATTCCCTTATTGTTTTTGATTACATCCGGATATAATTTAAACTGCTCTGATCCATCTTTTGCTTTAAAATCAATTTCAAAATATCTTTTACGATCTCTAGGATTGGTTGTATCCATA
>JAGOGG010000062.1 GCA_017996795.1 Sediminibacterium sp.
ATACATGGTACCATACTTTTTTATGGTAAGCCATATCGTCTACAATAGTGCCATTTAAATCGAATAGGAATGCCTTTGCCATTCTTAAAATTTGTGTCAAAACTAAAAAAAATGGGTAGAACTTATTTGGATTTCCCCTTGTAACCTGTTGCTATCTTTAATAACAACTTAATATACAGTTTTAGCGAGTAGGAATTTACTTGAAACTTCAATGCATCTTTAGCAACAATGATTGCTTCTTCTTTATCATGATTGGCATGCCATTGTCTATGAGCAAGATTGGCAAAATAAAAAGCATAATTTTTACGAGATTCTTTTTCTGATACCGCCCTTAAGTGTTCCGGTAAATGAGCAATATTATACAACATCGTTTTATAAATATCCAAGAAATTTTTCCGATTCTTAAATGATTTTGCAGTAACATTTTCATCATGGTTTCTATATTTGGCCAAAACTTCAGGATGATAGGCTACCGGATACTTGGCGGCGATCCTATTCCACATCAACCAATCTTCACAACAATGAACCATATAGAATGAGCCTAATTCTTCATAAGTGCTTCTTTTTACCACTTTGGCAGGAGGCTCTAGCCATTGCCTGATAGCAATTCTTTGTTGCCAATTTTTTAAAATTCCTCTTTCTTCACCAACAGGTGCGTTGGTCCATACAGGAATGCCCATATCATCTACTACTCTCCAATCTGTGCATGCTGCACCCGCTTCAGGAAAATCGATGAATAATTGGGTAATGGCTTTATAAAAACCAGGCTCTACATAATCGTCTCCATGTAAAATATGAATGTATTCGCCTACTGCACGATTGATACAGGTTTCAAAATTTCTGACATTGCCCACATTCACTGGTTGCCTATAATAGGCAACCCTGCCCTTTCCAACTCTTTCTACTATTGCTGCAACATCTCCTTCATTGCTTACATCGTCTACTACTTCTATTTGCATTCGGTCTGGTCCAAAGTCTTGGCATAGAACAGAATTCAAGGTTTGCTCTAAATAGGCTAAACCGTTGTAAACGGGAATCATTACAGACCATTGTAACCGCTTTGTACCAGGAGGGAGTGGTAGTATTACAGGAGGCTTAGATGGTATTCGCTCAAAATTCGATTCGGGCATTCATCAGTTAATTGGGATATAAATATAATGCTGTTTCAGTAAACAGCACTATAAAATAAGCTTAAAGACCCGTCCCCTAGAACTGGTAAGAAATCATCAATACCCAATTTCTTCCCGTTGCATTCAGTGGCAATATGGGGGTTATAAATCTGCTTAAATGTTCTCTATAAGAAATATTAAAAAAATTATTTACTGCAGCAGTAAGCTGTAAATTTTTTGTGGTCATCACTTTCAAACCTAAATCTATAACAGTAAAATCTCCTGTTGCTTTCTCTTTAAAGGAAGTAGAAATGCGGTTCTGCGCAAAGCTATGCCGAAGGTTCATATAGGGCTGTAGTTGGGTGTTTATAAAACGAGCCATTAATTTATACTTCAATTCAAATGGATTGATTTCTGGCAATGGTTCTTGCAGTTCTTTATTTTGACCACGTACATAGGCAAAGCTCATTTCTTGGTTTAAAAATGCGCCAATTTGTTGCGCATAATTCAACTCGAATCCCAGCATAGCCGCATCTGCTACATTGATGTATTTACGCACGCCTGGAGCAGTTGCAATAACAGGTTTTAAGTTAGGATCAACCACTGTTGTAATAAACTGACTAATTCTTGCACTATAAAAATTTACTTGAAACAATGATTTCTCCGTTTGATATCTCAACAATAAATCAAATTGGGTATTGGCTTCAGGCTTCAATTGGGGGTTCCCTACTACTTCATACGCATCTAATCCTACAGGCAAATAATTAATAAATTTTTCTGTAATACTTGCACTTCTAACTCCATGACCTAACCAAAATGCAAATTGAAAATGCTTTCCAAAATTTCTGCTTATTCCAGCACTAAAACTGGTATTAAAATCATTAGCAGCTAACAATGCATTGTTGGCGATAGTTTTGGCTGCTGGTTGATTAGTCTTAGAATGAACCAAGTCTAATCTTCCAGATGTGGTTAATTGAAACTGCCCTAATTTTTTTTCTAGATGAGCAAAAGCACTGGTTCTTAAAATAGAACCCTGTTGCCATAAAGTATCATAAAACACTTTGCCAGCCATCATACCTGTCATCATTTTTCTTGACCTAGTGCCGTTTGCATATTCATATTTTACATCGGCTCCTACATATAAAACTGAATTGGTTTTTCTAAAAACCAATTCAGTTCTTCCTCCTGAGGTTTCTGTATTGGCAAATACATGAGACAACATGGTAACAGAACTTGGTCTAAGCCCATTTCCCATCTGATGATCTACCAACGAAGTATACACTTGTGTATTCCATTGGCTATACCATTTATTTTTAGCCGCTACCTGATACTTTGCTTGAATCATCCAAGTATCATCGCTCAGCAAATCCATCATTAGTGTTGGAAAACTGGTATTACGAGTAAAGTTTCGGGTAATATTAATTGAAGCAACTGCTCCTGGTTTTACTAAGTAAGCGGTAGTAAAATTGATGGCTGTTCTATTAAATACAGCCGGCATAATACTATCTTTTCCATCTTTATAATCATCCCCTGCAGAATAAGAGAATGCCAATGCAGTTTGCCAACGCTTACTGCTTCTATTTATATACGCTTCTGTTCTTCTAATACTACCATTGGTTTCATAGCCACCGCCTACTCTTCCATTCCATATTGGCTTTTCTGAAAAAACAGGATCATTCATTTTAAAATTAATAATTGCTCCAGTAGAAGGACCATACCTAAAATTGTGGGGGCCCTTGTATAGTTCTATTTCTTTAATTTGATTAATCATTATCTGACTACTCGGCGGATCCATTCTGTTTGGACAAGCTTGATGCGCACCCATTGCACCATCTGTAATCAAATTGATTTGCTCCCACTTAAATCCTCTAAAAACAGGGTCAAATCCAAAGTTTCCACTTTTCCGAATTGCATTAAAGCCCGCTATTTGTAATAATACTTGTGATGCATCGTGTTGCACCCAATCTGCAGATTTGAGTTGGTAAGTTTTTTGTGGTGTTTTACCTTTTACTGCATAAACACTAACTGGTGCAAGGGTTTTACTAAAAAAAGAATCAGCATTTTTACTGAAAGACTGTGCCGCAGCATGAGTAAGGGCAATAGTTGGGATTAGAAGGCTCAACAATGCCTTCGAAGAACAAATGTTCATGACAAAATTTTTGATTAAAAAATAATTAGATCTTAAAAATTGTCATGCCAACTGAGGGGGATGAAAAATAGTACTATAATGACCCGCTAGTTCATCTTTAATACCGTATTGAAACTTAATTGGATTAATTGTTATTTCTAGCGTATTTATTGATGGAATAAAAACGGTATTGCAAAGAATTTCAATAGAAATATTGAATTGATACGATCCTTTTTGGGCAGCTTTTTGTTGCTCTTTTTCTGCAGCCAATATTTTTTTACTCAATTGACATTTACCATTACACTTTAATACAGGTTTGTTTTTGTTAACACAAGATTTAATGTACACAGCTCGATTGAAAGCGTAATCTGCTTTTAAAATAAACCCAGCAAACACTTGCACCATTAGTGAACTCAAAAACATCAATATAATCAGCTGCCTCCTCATTTCGCTTGAATGCAAATATCCAAATAATCAAAAAAGCATTTTATGATTCAAATCATGTTTGATAAATTTAAAGAATACTTTATCCTAACATTTCATGAAAAATCAATTTAGCTTTTTTGCGGTACTGCTTTTAACGCTTATTCAAAGTCAATTACAAAGCCAAGCAAAACAATACCGCAATACCATCATTCAAAATGTTTGGATTGTAGACGGAACAGGAAGTAATCCTATAAAGGGGGCCGTAAGAATAAACGGAAACCGCATTGTGGCAATTGGAAATTTAAAACCTTTAGAAGGTGAAATAGTTATTGATGGAAAGGAGCAGTATTTAAGCCCCGGCTTTATAGATTCTCATAGTCATCATTTTGGTAGCCTAAAAAAAGAGCCAACCGGAATGGCTATGACCAACCAAGGGATTACCACAATAATCATAGGACAAGATGGAGACAGTTATCCAATGGATAGCCTTAATGCATTTTTTCAACAAAACAATATTGCAGTAAATGTAGCTAGCTATACAGGGCATAGTTCTATTCGTGAAAAAATAATGGGCGAAAAGGATGTTTTCAGAAAATCGACTTTGGAAGAAATTGATCAAATGAAAAAGTATTTAGCCGCCGATTTGGAAAAGGGTTCTTTAGGCTTATCTACCGGACTGGAATATGAATCTGCGTTTTATAGCAGCAAAGAAGAAGTGGTTGCATTGGCCCAACTAACTGCAAAATATAAGGGCAGATATATTAGCCATATTAGAAGTGAAGACATTCAGCTAAATGAGGCCATCGACGAAATTATAGATATTGGTAAAATAACGGGTATGCCTGTTAAATTATCTCATATCAAAATTGCCAATAAAGATGATTGGGGCAAAGCAGGATTAATTATTAGAAAATTAGAACTAGCACGCAAACAAGGAGTAGATATTACGGCAGATGTTTATCCTTATAATTTTTGGAATTCAACATTGCGTGTATTGTTTCCAGACAAAGCATTTACCAACTTAAGCAGTGCAGAACTTGCTGTAAACAAATTATTTGACCCCAAGGAATCGGTATTAGTAAGATTTGCTCCTTATCCTTCTTATGCAGGCAAAACAATTACTGCTATTGCTAAAGAACGAAATGAATCAGAAGCAGTAACACTGATGAATTTAATACAAATTGCTGCTGACTATAAGAAAGCAAACCCCAATGCAAGTGGTATTGAAGCATTAGCTGGCAAGTCTATGAAAGATGAGGATGTTGCCGAATTCATTCAATGGACTCATGCAAATATTTGTTCAGACGGAGCTGCAGGTGGGCATCCCAGAGGATACGGTGCTTTTACAAGAGTACTTGGTAAATATGTGCGAGCAGAAAAAGCGCTCTCTTTAAGCCAAGCAGTACATAAAATGACCCAATTAACAGCTCAACATCTAGGCTTAGAACAAAGAGGAAAAATAGCAAAAGGTTATTTTGCCGATTTAGTGCTATTTGATCCATCTACAGTTAACGACAATGCAACAATCAAAAATGGTAAAGCATTGTCTACTGGCATTAATTGTGTATGGGTAAATGGAAAAATAGTATATCAACAACAACAAGCTACTGGTGAATTATCGGGAACTTTAATTAAACGCAATTAGTAAAAAAGATGAAAAAAGCATTGGTTTTAACAAATGGATTATACCAAACTTCGGATGCAAAAACGGCACATGGTTTGGTAAGAGGTTCTGAACGATTTTTAATTGCCGGAATTATTGACAACACCCAAACAGCCAATAAAGATGCAGGTGAATTGCTAGATAGTACGCACAGAAATATTCCTGTATTTGCAGACTTAGCAGCTGCATTATCTACTATTAAAGATGCTGATACATTAATTATTGGAGTAGCAACAGTTGGTGGAAAATTACCAGTAGAAATGTTGGTCATTATTAAAGAAGCAATTAGCAAAGGTCTTTCTATTGTAAATGGATTACACGATTATTTAAACGAGCATGCAGATTTAGTTGAACTGGCTCTGAAAAATAACAGTATACTAATTGATATTAGAAAGCCTAAAAAAAGAGAAGACCTCCATTTTTTTACAGGTGATATTTTCAATATTAAAACACCTATTGTTGCCGTAATTGGAATGGATTGCGCAATGGGTAAAAGAACTACTGCTAGAATGTTGATGCAAGCGTGTGCTAAAGAAAATATTAAATCAGAAATGATTTATACGGGTCAAACAGGTTGGTTGCAAGGAAGCAAATATGGATTTGTATTTGATTCTACTTTGAACGATTTCGTTTCTGGAGAATTAGAACACGCTATACTTTCTTGTAATAAAGAAGTAAGTCCTGATATTATTTTTTTAGAAGGGCAGTCGGCATTAAGAAATCCAAGTGGGCCTTGTGGATTAGAACTGTTGATTTCCGGAAACGCAAAGCATGTAGTTCTACTCTTTGCGCCAAAAAGAATTTATTTTGACAACGAAGAACATTGGGGAAAAATACCCAGTGTTGAATCGGAGATAGCCATTATTGAACAGTTTGGTTCTAAAGTAATTGCTTTAGCCATGAATACAGAGGGCTGCACTAATGAAGAGGCATTTGCTATACAAGCTTCCATGGAATCAACACTAAATATTCCTGTTTTATTACCTATTCAAAAAGGCGTTGAACCCTTGATTCCTCTTTTAAAATCTTTATTGCAATAAATATAGAAGACATGAAAATTGTTGCTATTCGTTCATTCATCAAACATATGGCTTTAAAAAAGCCCTATACAATTGCATATAATACCTACTCGGATGTTTCTATTGTTTTTACTGAAATACAATTGGCCAACGGTATAATTGGAATTGGTTCGGCCAGTCCTGCCGAAGATGTTGTAGGAGAAAGCCCTATACAAACATTGGCAAATCTTGAATCAGATTTTGTTCAACAATTAGTGGGAAGAGATATTAGAGGATTTCAAAAAATAATGGTTGAGGTTCAAAAACATTTTCACCATTTACCAGGAACACAAGCTGCTTTAGATATTGCTTTGCACGACGCTTTTGGAAAATGGGCGGGGATATCGGTTGCCGAGTTTTATGGCATACAATCAGGACCACTCAAAACCTCAGTTACGATCGGAATTAAAAATACGGTAGATACATTGGCAGAAGCCGAATCTTATTTTTCTCAGGGTTTCAACATTTTTAAAATTAAAACAGGTTTGGATGTTGAGGAAGATATTGAAAGAGTATTGCTCTTAAATGAAAAATATGGTAAGCAAATCAAAATGAGGGTAGACGCCAACCAAGGTTATACTTTAAGTAGACTCACTCGTTTTATAAAAGCCACAGAACAAACTGGTCTTGAATTAATTGAACAGCCCCTTCCAGTTGGAAAAGAAACCGATTTATTATTATTAGATGAAGCTAAAAGAAAAAAATTAGCCGCAGACGAATCCCTTCATCATGCTAAAGCAGCTTTAGACTTAGCAAGTGTGAACCATCCCTTTGGTATTTATAATATTAAACTGATGAAATGTGGCGGAATCATTGGAGCTAGAGAAATTGCTGGCATTGCAAAACCAGCTGGCATAAAATTATTTTGGGGCTGCAACGATGAAAGCATCATTAGTATAACCGCTGCTTTACATGTTGCCTATAGTTGCCCGCATACCCACTACCTTGATTTAGATGGAAGTTTTGATTTAGCAGAAGATTTGGTTCAAGGAGGTTTTGAAATAAAAAACGGGTTGCTTATGATTAATAAACAACCCGGATTTGGTTTTGATTGGATTTAGTTGGTTACATGATTACTCGCATATGCCTGCATCTTGTATTCTTCCTTAAACTCTTTCAATACCACTGATATATTTTTATCTTTCGATCCAAAATTCATAAAATCTTTAATCATTTCTAGTACATCATAATCTATGTAAACCGTATTTGCTGCATCAATAATAACGGTGCAATTTTCCGGTAAATGAGCCAATGTTTGTTTAATAGCTGCTTTATTTAAAAAGGAAACTTCTTGTGCCAATTCAATATGAATGGTTTCACCTGTATGATGCTTTTCTTTTCGAAAGAAATAAGCCAATTTCATATTTCCATTTAAAATAAAATAAATACTTACCACTAAACCAACACCCACTCCTTTTAATAAATCGGTAAATACCACTGCAATTACTGTTACTATAAAAGGAATAAATTGCTGCGCACCATTGTGCCACATATGTTTAAAGGTCTTGATGCTCGCTAGCTTTAACCCAATCATAATTAAAATTGCTGCCAAGCTGGCCATGGGTATTTTATTTAAGAGACCAGGTATAACCAATACAGCAACTAACAAAAAGACTCCATGTGCAATAGCTGCCAACTTTGTTTTTGCCCCTGCATTTAAGTTGGCCGATGTTCTTACAATTACTGAAGTCATTGGTATTCCTCCTAAAAATCCGGATAGCATATTACCAATACCTTGTGCAGTTAATTCTTTGTTTGCGCTTGAAAACCTTTTCATTGGATCCATTTTATCACCCGCTTCTAAGCATAGCAGTGTTTCAATACTAGCCACAATGGCAATGGTTACACCTACTGTCCAAGCTTTCACATTTATAAATCCTTGTAAACTTGGTGCAGTAAACTGACTAGTGAATTCACTAAAAGAAGTAGCCACTGGAAGTAATACTAAGTGTTCGTCTTTAATTTCTAAAGTTGGAGTAGTTGCTGCAAAAAGTTCATTTAATAAAATTCCTGCTACCACAGCAACCAATGCACCAGGAACTGCTTTTAATTTTTTAAGTGCTGGCACTTTGTTGAATGCAATAATTATTGCAATAGATACTGCAGCTACTATAATTGCACCTGTGTGTGCAAAATTAAAAGCGTGTATCAACTCCGTAAAAAATCCTTTATCGGCATCTATTAACTGATAAGAATAAAAATCACCTTCATGTTCCAAATCATATCCGATTGCGTGTGGCAATTCTTTTTTAATGATAATAATACCAATAGCTACCAACATACCTTCTATTACATTGGTAGGGAAGTAACTAGAGATTCCTCCTGCTTTAGCTAAGCCTAACACCAATTGAATGGCGCCTGCAATTACTACTGCAGACAAAAAGGTTTGATAACCCATTTCGGTTATTGCTACTAAAATAATGGCAATTAGTCCTGCTGCAGGACCCGATACACTTACATTTGAATTACTCATATAACCAACTGCAATACCTCCAATTACACCAGAGATAATTCCAGCAAATGGAGGTGCTCCACTGGCTACTGCAATTCCCAAACAAAGGGGTAATGCTACTAAAAACACCACCATTCCTGCAAGCATGTCTGCCTTAAAATACTTAGTAGAAAGTTTCATAATCTTATACTGCTTCTGTTAATTGTTTCTTTTGAACTGGCTGGGTAGTTAGGTTTTTAAAGAAGTCTACTTCCCCTGTTTCTACATTATACATAGCCCCTACAATTCCAATTTCACCCCTAGAAAAATAGTCTTTAATAATTTCACTTCTATGTAATATTTCTTCCATGCTGTTCTCTACATTGGCATAAGCTACATTGTCTTTAAAGCAATGTTGGTCTTTACTTTTCAACATGGCTTTACTAATAGCAGGTTTAATGGCACTGAGCAATCCAGTGATATGACCATCTTTTACATCTGCTTGGGCACTTTTAATGGCGCCACAGGCGGTATGCCCTAATACTACTAATACTTTTGAACCCACATATTTTACTGCATATTCCAAACTTCCTAAAATGCTGTCATTCACAATATTTCCAGCTACCCTAATACTGAATAAGTCTCCCAATCCTTGGTCAAAAATTAATTCAGCAGAAGTTCTTGAATCCATACAACTCAATACAACGCCAAATGGAAATTGACCTTCGCGGGTTTCATTAATCATTTCTAAATGATCATGGTCTTTGCTTAAGTTATTCACAAACCGATTATTCCCCTCCACCAACAATTCATATGCTTTGGCGGGAGTTAGGTTTTCTAAGTATTCTTTAGAGTGTTTTCTCATAATTAAATTATTCTAGTTAATGCTCAAGACGGGCAATAACAAACTGTTGAACAAATGGGATTAAATAAAACCGGGGGTTAAACTATGCCTTGTTTGGAGGAGGCACTAATAATTCGCCATGATATGCATGATAGCTATCGGCATCTAAACAAATTGCATGAGACAATGAAGTATTATTCAATGCAATAATAGCAGCTGAATGATGTATATATTCTTCTAATAAATTATTGCAATTGTGGGGTTTTTCTTCGGAGCTGCTATTTAAAGGATTAGCCGTCTCTTCTTCTCCACTGTTATCTAATGGCGACTCTATGCTCGTTAAGTGGTCTTGATTAAACTGGTTTGCGACAACAAATGGGGTACTCACTGTAAGCCATACCAATGCCAGTACAAAGAATGCAGCATTCAGCTTATAAAGAATAATATGTAATTGGGTTGGCTTACGCATGTTTTACAACCAATGGTTGTACGCGTAAAATTAGGGTAAAACAACTATACGTTGTATGCGAAATGAATATTAAGAAAATTTTATCAGGCCTTAATCCAACCATTTTTCTTATACCAGTCGATGGTATGCTCTAGGCCTTTTTGTAGCGGATAATCTGGAGTAAAACCCAATTGCTTTAAAACAGTTGCATCGACCCCCCAGTTGGATGCTTGAAATTCTTTGAGGCGCTCTTTGTTGAGAACCGGTGTTACTCCCCTTAAATTGCCTACCCACTCACTTACTTGAGCCGCAGCTTTCGCAATGGGAACAGGTACTACAATGGGGAGCGTTTTTTTACCCAATACCGATTTAACCATATTGTTAAACTCCTTTGCGGTATAATTATCCGTATCACTTAAAAGAATATTTTGAGCAATAATGGGTTGGTTGATGCTTAAAAAAACAGCTTTACAAACATCTTG
>JAGOGG010000253.1 GCA_017996795.1 Sediminibacterium sp.
TACCTTTGAAGTTTACTGGTGTATCTGTAGGTGTTAAAGGTGGTGGTAAGTTGGTAACTAAAATGAAGTCTTTAAAAATTAAAGCACTTCCTAAGGACTTAACTTCTACTATTGAAGTAGATATTACTAGCTTAGAGTTAAATGGAAATATTCGTGTTGAAGACGTTAAGACTCCAAATATGGAAATCTTGAACTCACCACGTATTCCAATTGCATCAGTAGTAATGACTCGTCAGTTAAAGCAAGAAGAAGCAACAGCTGCGAAAGACGAGAAGAAGAAATAATTATCCAATCAATGATAGTTCGGTCCCGATTGCTTGCAGTCGGGACTTTTTTTATGCCGAGAACGAAGCACCTTGTCTATAGGAAATTAATTTTTCAAAGGAACCGTAAAAAAGAAAGTACTGCCAATGCCCAACTCACTAATGGCCCAGATTTCTCCGTTGTTTTTATCAAGGAATTCTTTGCACAATTTCAAACCCAAACCAGTGCCCCTTTCTTTATCGGTGCCATGGGTAGACTTAATGGCGTCTGAAGTAAACAACATATCCAATTGTTCTTGGGGCATGCCCATACCAGTGTCTCTAATAGAAATGGTCAATTCTTTGTTGTTACGAGAATGATTGAAAACGATGGTATGTTTTTTATTACTGAACTTAATGGCATTCGATAATAAATTGCGAACCACTAATTTTAAGTGATCAGGATCCATCCAAACAAATTCTTCGAAGGGTTGAAATTGAATTTGTAATTCTTTGCCCTGCCACTGTTGTTTTAATAAATCAATCACTTCTTGTATAATAATAGAAGCACTTACCGCTTGCGGCTTGGTAATAATGCCGTTCAATTGACTTTGACTCCATGTAAGCAAGTTGTTCATATTGTCTTGCAACTGATCAATCTGCTTGGTAAAATGATGAGAGAGGTCGTGAAATTCTTCTTTAGAAATATAGTCTCTGTTCACTAAGTCTAAAGTGCTTTTCAATTGTGCAATGGGAGAACGAAGATCGTGCGCAATAATCGAAAATAATTTCTCCTTGGTTTTATTAAGGGCTTCTAATTCGGCGTTCTTTTGTTCAATGGCTTTTTGTGCAGCCATTTGTTCAAACTTAAAATATTGTAAGGCAACAATAAATGAAACCAATGCACAAGCCACATTAAAAAGAACCCTGCCATCCGATAAAGCATCATGCATAGGAGGGTTGAAAGCCGCGTCGTACCTGATCCAAAAGAAACAAAGCGCATTTACAGCTGTAATGAAAACAATGAATTTAGTCTCGGTATAATAAATGATGGCAACAATGATATTAACCAATAAGAGTAATTCGTTGCCATTGCGAAACAAAATACATTGTGCAGTAAAAATGACTGTGGTAATAATAATGACTATAAAACGAGCGAGCTGGTATTTCTGTCTAAACTGGGTAATTAGAATTGAAACGCCACCAGTGAACATAGTGAAATTTAAAGCCGCTAATAAATAGCGACCATCTAAAGCATTCACAATTGAAAAATATAAAAACAACGGAAGGCCAAGGGTAACAACTAAATTAGTTACTTGAGTTTTCTTCTTTTCTAAAAATGCTAAGTCATCTGTAACGCCAATATTGGCAATGGCATTCCAGATTTTAATAATGAAAGGGATCACTAAGAGGGGTATTAGTTAATCAAATATACCATTAACAGATAATATAAGCAATTTGGAATTGGCTTAGAAGTGAACAGCCATTACTTTTGCAAGGCATGAACAAATTTTTAATAATCGGCTTAGGAAATATAGGGGAGGAGTACAAACATACTCGCCACAATATAGGATTTGATGTATTGGATGCTTTTGTTCGCAAACACAATGGCTTTTTTAAAAACGACCGTTTAGCAGATATTGCCGAAGTAAAATGGAAGGGCAAGACTTTTATCTGCATTAAGCCCACTACATATATGAATTTGAGTGGAAGGGCATTTAAATACTGGTTAGACAAAGAAAAAATAGAGATCCCCCAAACATTAACCATTGTAGACGACCTGGCATTGCCCTTGAATAAATTGCGTTTAAGGGGATCGGGATCTGATGCTGGGCACAATGGCTTAAAAGATATTCAACTGATATTGGGCACCGATCAATACCCCAAACTACGTTTTGGGATAGGCAATAATTTCCCAAAGGGCAGGCAAGTAGACTTTGTTTTGGGTAAATGGTTGGCCGAAGAGCAGTATATGGTGAACCAAAAAATAGTTGCCTGCGGAGACATTATTGAATCATTTGCAGCCATTGGGTTAGAAAAAACCATGAATATGGCAAATAATTTAAGCTTTACATAATAAAGGCCCCTCTTTCATAGTTATTAGTGTTGGAACATAATGAGCTGTACTATGAAAATATTTTGCGTTGGCCGAAATTATGCCGATCATGCAAAAGAACTTGGCAACGCCGTACCGGAGGAGCCGGTGATTTTCATGAAACCTAAGACTGCGTTATTGCAGCCCAATACACCATTTTATTACCCCGAGTTTTCGAACGAATTACACTACGAAGTAGAACTGATTTTGCGCATAGCCAAAAACGGTAAATACATACCCGAGAATCAAGCTAATAAATACTATGATGCCATTTCGGTGGGCATTGATTTTACGGCAAGAGACGTACAAGCCAATTTAAAAAAGAAAGGACTCCCATGGGAGAAAGCCAAAGCTTGGGACAATTCAGCAGTAGCAGGAAATTGGATTTTGTTATCGGATGAAATGTTAAACAATCCCATTCATTTCTCTTTGAATAAGAACAGAGAACAAGTGCAGTTGGGCGATACCCGCGATATGATTTTTTCATTTGACCATATTGTTTCGCATATATCACAGTATTTCTCATTGAATATAGG
>JAGOGG010000254.1 GCA_017996795.1 Sediminibacterium sp.
GTGGGAAAGGAGGTTCACCTAATCCAGTTGGATCAATATTATTCTGCACAAAATGCACATCAATTTTCTTAGGCGCTTCTCTATGACGAATGATTCTATAATTATTTAAATTCTTTTGAACGGTCGAGCCCTTCTCTAAAATAAGCTCTCCATATAAAGCATTTCCAATTCCATCAACCACAGCACCTTCTACCATATTCTTTGCTCCTTCAGGATTCACAACAAAACCACAATCCATGGCTGTAACTACTTTTTCTACATAAGGCTGTCCATTCTTCATTGTTACATCTACCACATGAGCGGCATAAGATGCATGACAAAAATAAGCCGATACCCCACGCTTCGCATTTTTACTAGCAGTGCTTCCCCAGTTAGATTTTTCCTTCAACAATTCCAATACAGCAATAAATCGATCTGCATTGTAATCATTATTTTTGCCAACAGGATTTGCTTTTGCTTTCTTCAACATTTCAATACGAAAATCCAAAGGATCTTTCCCAACTGTTTCCGCTAATTCATCTAAAAATGATTGTTCTGCACTTGCATTGAAATTAGAACGAGGTGCTCTGTAAGCGCCAATCGTAATATTCGAAGGCATATCCCAACTCTCCGCTAAATAATTGTCAAATACGCCTGCAGGAAAACGATTTTCATGCAATGGGCTTTCTGGTATTCCACCTCCTATTACATGAATAGCAGTTACATTATTGTCTTTATCAATTGCAGCTTTATAGGTCATGATATAAGTAGGCCTATAAATACCATTGGTTAAATCATCCTCTCTAGTATAAATTAATTTAACAGGGGCTTTTACTTTCTTAGAAATATGCCCAGCTTCTACAATATAATGCCCATAAGCCCTACGGCCGAAGCCACCACCCATTCTGGCCAATTTCATTTCAATTTGCTCAGGCTTAATATCCAAATTGGAAACAATATTTTGTTTCATCATTTCAGGAATCTGAATAGGTGCCACAAAAAAAGCTTTTTCATCGGTTATATGCGCCACACAGCTAATAGGCTCCATAGGATTATGCGCTAAAAATGGAGCAGTATAGGTTCTTTCTAAAACTTTTGTTGCATTTTTAAACGCTGTTTCAGGATCTCCATCTTTTCTAGCTACACGTGTAGGCTTTTTTTGCATTTCATGCATTAAACGCAAATGGTTTTCAGTGCTCTCTAACCCAGCAGGAATAATTTCTTCTCTTTTGCCTCCTCTTGCCATCACCATTTCCTTGGTATCTTGAATGGGCTCCCATTGAGCTACCACTTTCTTACGCGCATTCATGACTTCCCAGGTAGAATTACCCACAACGGCAATCAATTTATTAAATGCACGTGTATCAAAACCTGCTTTAGCATAACCATCTTTATACACCTGAAAATCAAAAACAGCCTTTATACCAGGCATCTTCAATGCTTCTGTTGCATCAAAAGATTTTAGCTGCATGCCAAATGCAGGAGGATGTATTACCATGGCAATTAACATCCCTTCCATTTTATAATCTAAGGTGAAAAGGGATTCACCACCCACAATTTCCTTCCCCACTTTATTTTTCTGTGGAGTACCTAATAAAGTAAACTCAGCAACTTTTTTCAACTCTACTTTCTCAGGCTTGGGCAATTTTGATGCTGCAGTTGCTAAAGCCCCATAGTTCGCAGACTTATTTGATGCTTTATGTATCACAACTCCTTTAGAAACACTAAGCTCAGACATTGGCACACCCCACTCATTAGCAGCAGCTTGCATCAATAGAAGTCTAGCAGTTGCCCCAGCTGTTCTTAATGGCTTCCAAGCCATGGCCATAGCCCTGCTTCCGCCAGTAAATTGGCTCTTAAAACGAGGGGTGTCATAATCCCCCATTTCAACAATCACTTTACTCCAATCTGCTTCTAATTCTTCATTTACCATCATGGGTAATGATGTCATTACATTGGTTCCAAACTCAGGATTGGGGTTAAATATTTTTACTTGGTTATCAGGAGTGATTTTAATAAATCCAGTAAGCTCTATCCAATCCATTTTATCAGTAGCTGCGGCTATTGCTTCGTTGGGAATTAAATTAGCGAACCAACTGAATCCAATCATCATTCCACCTCCTGTTAAAGAAGTAACTTTTAGGAATGAACGTCTGCTTTGATTATTATTTGCGTTTTTCATTTGCTAAAAATTATTTTTTAGATGATTTAGCTGCTTGTTGAATAGCTGCTTTGATTCTTAAATAAGTTCCACACCTGCAAATATTACCTGTCATGGCAGATTCTATTTCAGCTTCTGTGGGATTGGGATTGCTTTTTAACAAAGCCACTGCAGACATGATTTGGCCGGTTTGACAATAACCACATTGAGCCACATCTAGTTCTAACCAGGCTTTTTGCACAGGATGCATTTCTTTTTCTGCACTTACAATTCCTTCAATGGTAGTAACTGCTTGAGTGCCAACTGCTGAAACGGGCAATTGACAAGAGCGCATTGCTCTGCCATTTAAATGCACGGTGCAAGCTCCGCAGGCGCCAACTCCACATCCAAATTTGGTGCCGACTAAATTTAAGTGATCTCTTAAAACCCAAAGCAAAGGAGTAGATGGATCTGCATCCACTTGCAAGGGTTTACCATTTACTTTTAGTTGAAATTTTGCCATAACCCAATATTTAAAATTAATTCGTTTTCAATTTTACAGGTCTTGATAACTTAGAAAAAGTAAGTTGTACTAAGCTCCATTGACTTTTTTCTTTGACATATACTTCGGTTACCATAAATGAGTTAATAGCATCATTCCCTCCAACAACTGCAACCAAATCCATATCACTCAATAATACAGCTGTATTGCCTATAAACTTAACCGCATTACTGTAAACTTCGGCTTTT
>JAGOGG010000255.1 GCA_017996795.1 Sediminibacterium sp.
CTACCTTTTAAATACGGAAATATATCTTCAAAGAGCCTTAATGCTTCTTGGTATTTTTTATTCGCATAGTACTGTTCGGCCATTTTGTACTTATACTCATAATCCTTGCTCTTCATTATTTTTGCAAACTTTGTAGTGCAAGAAGAAGCCAAGAAAACGGTCAACAATAAAATAGTTACAATTCTACCCATAGAAGTTGGCGAAATTACGTATAAAATAGCAATTTAAGAAGGGTTTTTCTCAAGATGATGGAACAGGGCGTTAATTAATAGCTAAAAAGGCCGTCCAGCGTTTTACAACCGGACAGCCTTTTCTATTACAACTTCAGGTGATATTACTTAGTATCACCCTCTCCTTCCTGCAATTTAGCCTTGATTTCAGCAAGCGCACCTAAATCTCCAAGGGTAGCTTTTTCAACTTTAGCTTGGATATTTTTAACTGCTTTCTTGGTGTTATCAGATTCAGCTTTCGCTTCTTTCTTCGCTGCTTCTTTTTCTTCAGCAATATGCTGCTCCCAAATACGAGCGTGGCTCAAAACAATACGCTTCTCGTTGCGGTCAAATTCAATTACAACAAATTGTGCAGTTTCATCAGCTTTAACCTGAGTACCATCTTCTTTGTTTAAGTGACGGTTAGGGGCAAAGCCTTCTAAACCATACTGTAATTGAACCAATGCACCTTTATCGTCCTTGCGGGTAACAGTACCTTCATGGATAGATCCGATAGCAAATGTTTCTTCTAAAGAATTCCAAGGATCTTCTTCTAATTGTTTGTGACCTAACTGAAGCTTGCGATTTTCTTTATCAATACTTAAAATGATAATATCAATTTGATCAGCAACTTTAGTGTAGTCGGTTGGGTGATTGAAACGCTTCAACCAGCTTAAATCGCTGATATGAATCATTCCACCAATTCCTGGCTCAAGCTCAACAAATACACCGTAAGGAGTAATGTTTTTAACCAAACCTTTGTGCTTGCTGTTTTCAGGGAATTTATTTTCAATGGTATTCCAAGGATCCTGAGTCATTTGTTTAATGCTCAAGCTCATTTTACGAGCATCCTTGTCTAGGGTAACCACTTTAGCTTCATGCTCATCTCCTAACTTGAAGAATTCTTTTGCATTAATTGGTGTGTTAGCCCAAGTAATTTCAGATACGTGCACTAATCCTTCAACACCTGGTTGAATTTCTAAGAAAGCACCATAATCTTCAATATTAACTACTTTACCTTTTACTACAGATCCTTCAGCCAATCCTTCAGGTAATACATCCCATGGGTGTGGAGTCAATTGTTTTAGACCAAGGCTGATACGCTTTTTATCGTCATCAAAGTCTAATACAACCACTTGTAATTTCTGATCCATCTTAACCACTTCACTTGGGTGAGAAATTCTACCCCAAGAAATATCGGTGATGTATAATAAACCATCTAAACCACCTAAGTCCATGAATGCACCAAAGTCGGTAATGTTTTTCACAATACCTTCTAGTACTTGACCCTTCTCTAACTTACTCATGATTTCTGCACGTTGTGCTTCAATATCACTTTCAATTAAGGCTTTATGAGATACAACAGCGTTCTTAATAGTTTCGTTAATCTTCACTACTTTAAACTCCATTGTTTTACCAACAAACTGATCATAATCAGTTACAGGCTTCACATCAATTTGAGATCCTGGTAAGAATGTTTCCATACCAAACACATCTACAATCAATCCACCTTTGGTTTTGCTGGTAACAGTTCCTGTTACTACTTCACCAGTTTTGTGAACTTCCACAATTCTTTCCCAAGCACGGTAAATGCGAGCAGACTTGCGGCTTAAGTGAAGATTACCAGAACGGTCTTCTTTTTCTACTACCATTACTTCTACTTCATCACCAACTGCCAAACCTGGCAAATCACGGAATTCGTTTAAAGAAACCAAACCATCGCTCTTAAATCCAATGTTTACTACAACATCAGTTTTAGTTAAAGCAACAACGCTACCGTTGATGATTTCGCCATCTTCAATTTGAATAAAAGTGTTGTCATACACTTTGTCATACTTTACACGCTCTGATTCTGCATAGTGACTAACATTTCTTTTGTCAATACTCCAATCGAAATCGTCGTGAGCGGTAACTACTTCAGGTGCATTTGTTGTCGCAGTAGGAACAGTAACGGCTTCTTCTGAAGCGGCAACGTTCTCCTGAGCATCTGCGTTTAGTTGTTTGTTAAATAAAATCATACAATAACCCGATGGTTTTAATCGGGGTGCAAAGCTAATCAATCTTCTGAAAATTTACCCTATTAAAGCCTTAAAATACTTGATTGTTATTGCATTTTTATCAATTTTTCAGTACATTAGTAGTCCAATGACCATTTTCTTATGAAAATTAGACCGCTATTCCTTTTATTAGGGTGTATAATCGGAGTTTCATCTTATGCACAATCTTACGACCCAAGGGTTGAAAAAGCCATGCGTGCACAAAAAAAAGCAATGGAAGCCCAAATTATGGCAAATAAGGCCGAAAGAGCCAAGGCAATGTCAATGGGTAAAAAAACAAAAAATACGGGTCCTGTTTTAACCGACGCAGAAAAAGCCAAAAGAAATAAAGAAAATATGGACCGTATTCGCAAGCGAATGCAGTTTCTTCAAAACAATGCCAATAATACCAACCCAGATGCCAAATACAGGGCAGGACCTGGAGGCGCTGCAATCAGAGAAGGTGCCCCTGGATACAAATCACCTTCTAATAATGTTGAAAGAAAAGAAGCAAGGGTTGCTCAAACTTATCCCAAGAGATATTAAAAGCATATTGTATTTTAGGTGACAAATTAAACCACCTATGTATCGAATTTGCCTCCTCCTATTGCTAGTGTC
>JAGOGG010000256.1 GCA_017996795.1 Sediminibacterium sp.
GTTGATTCACAACCATTAAAGATTTGAATTCATATACCTGTTGATTTAAACTTATCCCAGCATTTAATAAAAGCTTTTGAGTAGGTTTAAAACTCCATTGAGAAAAAACGAATCCCTGTCTTGTGTATACAATATCATCCGCCTGAATAACACCAACAACCCCTCGATTATTCGTATAATTTTTTATTGCAGACTCATTAACCAAGTATTCAGAACCAATCATCCATTTCCATTGATTGGTATTCAATTTTGACTGAATCACCCATTGTATTCCTGCAGATAAATTCAATTCATTTCTTTTCTCATAATTGGTGATAAAAGGATTGGTAAAATTGGTGTGATTAACCGAGACAAAGCTTTTAATTATTTGTTGTTGATTAATTTGATAGTCATCTTGAATACCTACCCAAATGGTATTATTCTGAATGGATGCTTTTTGCTCAATTGCACTAGGCAAAGTGGGAGTAGCTTGCCGAGACAAACGAGGATTAATCAACATTTGAGCCGCTGTTATACCACCTGGTGTTTGATAATTCAACTGAGTATAAAAAACACCAGTTTTAATTAAGTGCTGAGCCGTCTTCATACTCGTATTCCAAGCTAATCCGGCACGATTTAAATTTGATTGTTCTCTGTATCCATCAGATTGCAAGCGGTGCAACTGCAAGCTAGAAACAACGCGAGCATTGCTATTGATCAATTGAAACTGTTGTTGATTATACCCAAAAGAACCAGCAGTTAATACAATATTAGCAGATTGTTTTTGTTTATCAGTAAAAGGAAAATCCTTGTTAAATAAAAACACTCCTCCTGTTCCCGCACCATACATACTAGATGCCGGACCTTTGGCAATCTCCGCATGTTCAATTAAAGAAGGGTCAATTAAATTTAGGTAAGTATTTCCCGTTGCATCTGAAAAAGGGATATTATTCCAATACACTTTTACATTTCTTATACCAAAAGGAGACCGCAACAAACTACCTCTAACAGACAGTCGATAACTTCCCGGAGAACGCTCTTCCATTCTTACTCCAGCCACCAAATTCATTGCGGGTAAAATAGATGCAGGTGAAAACTGCATGAATACTTTTTTATTTAAAATAGACACAGCTGCTGGTGCTTCTTTCCATTTAATTCGAGCATTAAATGCAGTTACAACCACGTCTTTCAAAGGCAGTTCTTTGTTCAACAAAGTATCTTGTGCTTTGGTATTTATACAAGTAAGCAACAGTATTAAAGCAGCAATAAATTTTAATAAATAGGAATGCATAACGAGCTTAAACAGCAAAGCCCGAATTAATTCGGGCTTTGCAAAAATATAATCAAACTTATTTTTTCATGTACATCACTTCCTTCACTAATTTAACCGTTCTGGTAATATCTGGTATAGCTAAGGCAGTTAAATTAGGTGCATAGTGCATAGGTGCATCAGCACTTGTAATTCGTCTAATAGGAGCATCTAAGTAATCAAACCCTTCTTTTTGAATTCGATAACTAATTTCAGAAGAAATAGAAGCAAATGGCCACTGCTCTTCAATAATCACTAAACGATTGGTTTTTTTAACGCTTTCTAAAATAGTCATCCAATCTAATGGTCTGATTGTTCTTAAGTCAACAACTTCAGCACTAACCCCTTCTTTGGCTAATTCCTCCGCAGCACCTAGCGCCACTTTCATCATTTTATTAAATGAAACTATGGTAATATCGGTTCCTTGTCTTTTAACATCGGCTTTTCCTAATGGAATATAATATTCTTCGTCAGGAACCTCTGATTTATCACCATACATCACTTCACTTTCCATGAACATAACAGGATCTTCTTCAAAACGAATCGCTTGCTTTAAAAGCCCTTTTGCATCGTACCCGTTTGAAGGGGAAACTACTTTTAAGCCAGGAATATTGGCATAATAACTTTCAAAAGCAGTAGAGTGCTGTGCACCTAACTGACCTGCACTACCATTAGGCCCTCTAAATACAATTGGACAACCAATTTGACCTCCACTCATTGCAAGCATTTTGGAAGCAGTATTCAATATTTGATCCATTGCTAGAACTGCAAAGTTCCAGGTCATGAATTCCACGATTGGTCTCAATCCATTTTGTGCAGCACCAACTGCCACTGCAGTAAAACCCAATTCGGCAATGGGGGTATCAATCACACGTTTATCACCAAACTCAGCCAGCATTCCCTGACTTACTTTGTATGCCCCATTGTATTGAGCAACTTCTTCACCCATTAAGAATACCTTTTCGTCTCTTCTCATTTCTTCACTCATTGCTTCACGAAGGGCTTCTCTAAACGCTATTGATCGCATAATCAGTTATTTTAAAATGAGCACAAAAATAGAAGATAAACCTATATAAAACCAAAAAACCCTCCCGAGTTTTACACGGGAGGGTTTTTTATAAAATATTAGGCGCTTAGTTAAAATACATTCCAGCCAAAGCTTACATAGTATAAGCCGCCAATTTGTACGTTACCAAATCCATTTGCATAATATTTATTAAAGATATTGGTTCCACCAACTTTAATTAACGACTTAATGCTAGGTAATTTATAACTAACCATTGCATCAACAGTAGTATAAGAAGGAATCTGACCAACCGCAAATGTTCCTTCATATTCGAAAGTATCCACCCACTTATAGGTTACATTAAATCCAAACTTATTGTCTTTACCAAATCCGCTATTAGCAAATCCTGCATTGAAGCGATATTTAGGTGTGTTAAAGTAAGATACGAACCCTACTGGTAAAGCACCTATTACATCAGAGTACATATTTGCATTCACAGAGAAGTTTCTAGGCATTAAGTACTCTAATGAAGCACCCCATCCTTTCACATCAACTGATCCAGG
>JAGOGG010000063.1 GCA_017996795.1 Sediminibacterium sp.
GGACTATATCTATTTGATTAAAGTTAACAATTATGGGAATATACCTAACTCAGTATATGATGTACCAACTTTATTAATAGCACATACATAAGCAGCTGTTCTCATATCTGGAATAGAAGGATTTTCTTTCCAGATGGCCATGATTTCTCTAGTTGCAGCAATCATAGATTCTTCTAATCCACTGTGTACTAAATCTACTTCTTCTGGTCCGTGCAAAATAAAATTGCGTTCTGCGTCACTTACTTTCTTACCAGTTAATTCTTCCATTTGGGTAAGAATATGGGTATTCAAGTTTTCAGTAAAACGTTTTTCCATTCTACCATAACGAACGTGGCTTAAGTTTTTTAACCACTCAAAATAAGATACAGTAACACCACCTGCATTCAAGTACATATCTGGTACAACCAGTACTCCTTTTTTCGCAAACACTTCATCTGCTTCAGGAGTTAAAGGTCCGTTAGCTGCTTCACCAATTATTTTTGCTTTTACTCTTTCAGCGTTATCACCATTGATTACGTTTTCTAAGGCTGCAGGAATTAAAATATCACATTCAATTTCTAATGCATCAGTACTTTTAGCAATATTGGTAGCACCAGGGAAATTTAAAATAGAACCTGTTGCTTTTCTATGTTGAAATACTTCCTCTTCGTTTAATCCATTGGCATTAAATATAGCTCCTTCATATTCAGCAATGGCAATAACTTTAGAGCCATGCTCACGGAAAAACTTAGCAGAATGGTATCCAACATTACCCAAACCTTGTACGATAACTGTTTTGCCTTCTACACCTGTAGTTAATCCTAATTTAGACATCACATCTGGCATATTACATACTTCACGTATGCCAAAGAAAACACCCAATCCGGTCGCTTCTTTTCTACCTCTTACACCACCTTGTGTAATTGGCTTACCAGTAACACAACCAGCAGCATCAATTTCACCTGGCTTTAAAGAAGTATAGGTATCAACAATCCAAGACATTTCTCGCTCACCAGTTCCATAATCAGGAGCAGGAACATCAATACCAGGTCCAATAAAGTTTTTCTTCACCAATTCACTGGTATATCTACGAGTAATTTTTTCCAACTCGTAAACAGAATATTTCTTTGGATTAATTTTAATTCCCCCCTTACCTCCACCAAATGGAACATTTACTATAGCGCATTTGTAAGTCATTAATGAGGCCAATGCCATCACTTCATCCTGATTTACTTCATCACTAAAACGGATACCCCCTTTACATGGAGATTTATGCTGAGAATGTTGTACGCGATATGCTTCAATAACTTCAATACGGCCATCGTCCATTTTTACTGGGAAGCGCATACTGTAAATACTGTTACAAGCTTTAATTTGTTCTAGTAAGCCCTTTTCCCATTTGGTAAAACTGGCAGCTTTATCAAAACTTCTTTCTACACTGTGAAAAAAGCTGTACGGTTGATGATTCGACATTGGCAATCGTTTTATAGGTTATTATCTATGGTGAAAAATTATTGATTCGATCCTTCTTTTTCTAATCGGGTTATCTTTTTATCTATGGTAACTAAATAAGTAAATAAGCCAACTAAGATGGTTACAACAACAGCCATTACAACAAATATTTTGCCATTGCTTCTCATTAAACCAGTATCAGCTGTATTGTCTTGTGCAGTTGCCACCATTGATACCACTAGGGCAAGAAATGCAGTAATAAATATGCGTAACTTAATCATTGTTGTATTTTTTTTCAGCTAATAATGTAAAGCGAATTTTCAAAGTGCTGATCCAAACTCCTAAAAGTGTCCATCCAATTACAGCAGGATAAAACACTGTTCGCATTTGCACATCCATATCTTTCCCATTTATTCCAGGATTCCCATCTGCACCCTCACCTCCTGGGTGTAAAGACTCAGTCAGTCGGGGTAAAATCCACAAGGTTGGGAAAAGCATGAAAAAGGCAAAAATATTATAGACCGCACTAATTCTTCCTTTTTTATCATCCTCATTTAAACTTCCTCTCAATACAAAATAAGCCAGATAGATCAACATAGCAATAGCAGCTCCATTTTGTTTAGGGTCACCACTCCAAGGGCTCCCCCATTGGTAGTTTGCCCATATTGCCCCCGTTACCAAACCCAAAACACCATAAATGACACCCGTTGAAGCAAATGCAACTGCGTAAGCGTCATTCTTAGGCAATGGATTACGTAAATAGCGGATGGAATAGATCATAGAAACCAACAGCAGAATCATCATGGTAAACCACATGGGCACATGAAAAAAGAAGTTCCTTATCGATTCCTTCATTCGATCGTCCAAACGGGGCACTTTCACATAAAAACCATAAGTGCAGGTATAGACCAACAACACAAATGACAATATTTTCCACCAATACTTCCGAATCATTGAATTTTTTTTTTGCCTCTTTTATACGCTTAGGCACTATTATTTGGTGCTGCAAAATTAGGTGAAAGATGCCCAATAAACCTTAGCAATGTGTAAAAAATACCCTTCTGTTGCAATCTTTTAAAATTGGATTATAGCCTATTTTTTCGTACTTTTGCCAACTTTCAAAATTCATGCCGTAACATGAAGTTATCCTATTCCGCTTAGGCGGATTGAACAACTTGCTGTGGCTATCATCTAAAAAGATTAGTTACATGAAATTATCCCAGTTCAAGTTTGACCTCCCGTTAAACCTGATTGCACAAAACCCCACCAAAAGAAGAGAAGACAGCCGCCTAATGGTAGTTGATCGTAAAAGCGGCCACATGGAAAACCGCAACTTCAAAGACATTTTAGACTATTACGACGACAAAGACGTATTTGTAGTGAACAACACCAAAGTTTTTCCTGCCAGAATGTATGGTAGAAAAGAAAAGACTGGTGCAAAAATTGAAGTATTTCTATTGCGAGAATTGAATAAACCCAATCGCTTATGGGACGTAATTGTTGATCCCGCAAGAAAAATAAGAGTAGGGAACAAATTGTATTTTGGTGACAACGAAGAATTGGTTGCTGAAGTAATTGACAATACAACTAGCCGCGGAAGAACCATTCGTTTTTTATGGGACGACGATGATGCTAGTTTTAAGAAAATGTTGGAATTCTTAGGAGAAACTCCACTACCTAAATACATCAAACGTAAGCCAGACGAAGAGGATAAAGAGCGTTATCAAACTGTTTATGCTAAGCACGAAGGCGCTGTTGCAGCACCAACTGCCGGCTTACATTTTAGTAAAGAGTTAATCAAGCGTTGTGAAATTCAAGGTATCCGTTTTGCGGAAGTTACTCTTCATACCGGTTTAGGTACTTTCCGTCCAATTGAAGTAGAAGACTTAAGTAAGCATAAGATGGATGCGGAGTACTATCAAATTGACGAACAGGCTTGTGCAATTGTGAACAAAGCAAAAGAAAGCGGCAAACGTATCTGTTCTATTGGTACTACCACCATGCGTGCAATGGAAAGTAGCTTTACTGCACAGAAACTTTTAAAACCTAGTGAAGGCTGGACCAACCATTTTATTCATCCTCCTTACACGTTTAATGTAGCTGATAGCTTAGTAACCAATTTCCATTTACCTAAAACAAGCTTGTTAATTATGACCTGTGCCTTTGCAGGTTATGATTTAGCAATTGAAGCTTACAAGAAAGCCATCAAAGACAAATACCGTTTCTTTAGTTATGGAGACGCGTTGTTAATTGTTTAATCTAACGAGACATTTAATACATAAAAAAACTCCCTTTATTTTGAGGGAGTTTTTTTATAGTTTTTTTCATACAGATCAATCCAATCCTGTGTGGTCATTTTTTGAACCAGCTCCCCAATTAGCGCATCAGGAATAACTGCATTCTTTTTAAATCGCAAACAGCTTTTTCCCATATCAATTTTACCTGGAACTAATTTAGCGTATGCTTCTGTAAACCACTTTAATAAAGCTGGGTCTGCATAAATACCCATATGATAAAATGCCACAAAATTTTTTTGCGCTGCCAGAGCCATAAAAGGCAGGGGTAGTTTTGGATCACAATGGTATCCATCGGGATATATACTATGTGGAACCACATAGCCAATCATGCCATAATTCATCACTTCTTTAAACCCTTTGGGCAAATTTTTTTTAATCGCTTTTCTAATCAACTCAATCTGACTCTTTTGATCCGGTGAAATTTGACTAATGTATTCTGTAACAGTTTTTGCATCGCTGGTCATGATGACTTATTTAAATGATTGTATCGCCAATTGGCTATAAAACTAAATAACAAACTTAGAAATGTAAATAGCACCAATACTACCAAGCAATTTAAAAAAGACTGCAATAAGCCTATCTTACTTACATCCAAAAACGGATAAGGATAAAACTGGGTTAATGCTCCATGTATGATGGTATAAACAAAGTAAAAAGCAGGATACAGAAGCCAGTAAGGAATCGATGTATATTTTACTTCTTTGGATGACACAAAAACGACCCAGTAAAGTAGTGTTACGAGTGGTGTAAAACTGTGTAACCCATGGTCTGCAATCAAAGCCAAACCCTGCGGGTTGTGAATCTTACTAAGAACAATATGGTAAACCAATCCAACAACACAAATATACACCGTAACGGCTGTGCTGGTTTCAGGTCTTGTCCAGAATCCGTTTTCACCTAATTCTGCAGACATTGCTTTTGAAATAAAATAGGCAAACACAATCAAATTGCTCAAAATAGTGAAATAACTGAAGAAGCGAATAATCACTTCAAATATTGAATCACTACTTGGCGCTTGAATCATTAATACCAATTGTAAAAAAATTCCGCAAAAGACCAATAATGCAATGATACCAGCTAAAGTATTGGGATGTTTAGTCATAATTAAGTACAATAATAAATACCTAATATACTAATTTATTGGCTTAATGCTGAACACCGGTTCTCTTTATCATTCCGCCTTTGGTATCTTTTATACTACTCATTACCACAAACGCATTAGGATCAATTTTTTCTAATTCTGTATTTAGCTTGTTGATTTCCAATCTAGTAATAACTGTATAAACAATATCCATGTCTTTTACGTCACCACTTTTCCCAATCCCCCTTTTACCTCTGTAAACTGTAACTCCTCTACCCAATACATTAACAATCATCGACCTCACTTTATCGTTATGAACGGAGATAATAGTAACTCCAGTGTATTCTTCTATTCCTTCAATAATAAAGTCTAATGTTTTGGAAGCACTTAAATAAGTCAAAAGTGAATACATCGCAATTTCGACTGATAGAAAATAAGCAGCAGCTGAAAAAATAATAATATTGATTAAAATAATCACATCACCAATTGTTAGTCCAGACTTTCTGCTAATAGCAATTGCCAATACTTCAGTACCATCTAAAACTCCACCGCCTCTAATGGATAGACCAATTCCTGCGCCCAAAAAGAATCCCCCAAAAACGGATACCAATAAATTGTCCTTAGTTACGTCTGGAAACGAAATAAAATGAACAGTCAAGGAAAGCAATAAAATAGCAATAGCAGATTTAATAGCAAACTGCGGACCTAATATTCGCAAACCAAATAAAAGAAATGGAATATTAACCAACAAGATTAAAAGCCCAACAGGTATTCCAGATAAAGCAGAAACAAGCAATGAAATCCCAGTAGCACCGCCATCAATAAAATGGTTGGTTAATAAAAACCCTTTTAAACCAAAAGCTGCAGACAATACGCCTAAACATATCAATAATGTATCTTTCAATCCAGCAAAAATGGTTACTCTAAAAATCCTAAGCCCTTTAGCTATTTGATAAGGTGTAAAAAAGGAATCTTCATAATTTTGCCCTTTTGCAGGACGTAAGATAGATTTTACAATAAGCTTCTTTAAAAATGAATGCATAATGCAATTTACTTAAGAACCACTGGGAGCAAATAAATAAATCGAGTATTTAAAATTCCACTGGCGATTTTAACATTCTCATGATTATTTACTAAAACCAAGTGGCAGCCAATAATACCATTTTTGCTTATGCCAAATAGAAAATTAAAGCCGACAATAATCCAGCAACTACAGAAATGAGCAAAGTCATTAATGACCAAGACTTAAACGTTTGATTCTCCGTTAATCCTAAGTATTGTTTAACCAGCCAAAAACCACTATCATTTACATGAGAAAAAATGGTGGCACCAGCAGCTATTGCTGCAACCAATGCGGCCAACTGTATTGGAGAATACATTCCCGTAATTAATAGAGGCGCTAACAAACTAGCAGCAGTAATCATTGCAACGGTTGCAGAACCTTGCAAAAGTCGAATAATGGCAGCAGATAAATAGGCGAATAGTACTACTGAAACCCCTGCATGCAATAGTAATTCTGCCAACAATTTTCCTGCTCCAGTATTAACCAACACTTGTTTAAAAACGCCCCCGGCCCCAGTTACTAAAATAATGGCTCCTGCCGGAGCCATTGACTGTATAGAAATTGTGCTCAAATCTGTTGCACTATACCCTTTTTTAATACCTAATAAAATCCATGCAACAATATTGGCTATAACCAAGGCTGAAAAAGGATGTCCAAGAAATGCTACTATTTGTATGATGAATGGATTCTTGATATTAAATAACCCTGCACTAAAACTGGTATTCAATAATATTAAAACAATTGGCAAAAAAACAATCCCAATTGTAAGCCCAAAAGAAGGTAATTGTTGATTTTCTCTTCCCGCTGTTGGAATAACTTCCAGTGCTTGTTCAGGTGATTGGATAAAAATATTTTTTGCAATCATTTTACCAAATAAAACCCCACACAAACTAACTGTTGGGATGCCAATTAAAATTGAAGTCAATATGACCCACCCCATTTCTGCGCCAATAATTTCAGCCACTGCTATTGGTCCAGGTGTTGGGGGTATGAATGCATGCCCGAATGCCAATCCAGCCAATAAGGGCATTGCATATAACAACAAAGATTTTTGTGTATTCTTTTGTATGGCATAAATAATGGGAATCAATAAAATAAAAGCAACATCAAAAAAAACCGGAATTGAAATAATGAGTCCAGTAAAACCAAGGGCCAATGGAGATTTGTTTTGCCCTGCTTTTTTTATTAAATAACGAGCTATTGCATCAGCTCCACCCGACTTCTCTAATATAGCACCAAACATTGCACCCAATCCTACAATAGTTGCAACAAAACCCAATGTTGACCCCATTCCTTCTTGAATGGTTGCAATCATTTTTTGGGCTGACAATCCAGCCAATAATCCAGTAACAATTGATGCAATTAACAACGCTATAAACGCAGGAAACTTAAAATACAAAACCAATATCAGTAAACTTGCAATACCAGCTAATACACTTAGGAGTAAGAAATAATTCATGCTGATTGCCAATTAGTATGATAAAATGGACCTTGGGGATCTTCTTTTAATTGGTAAGTATGCGCACCAAAAAAATCACGTTGTGCCTGAATTAAAGATGCCCCTGAAGCTGCTTGCTTATACCCAAATAGATATTGTGCAGAGGCACTAAAACAGTCCATGGGTAATTCATTAAATAAAGCAACAGAAAGCATTTGTTTGAGTGAATCTACCGACTGATTACACTTTTGCACCATGATTGGATGCATTAATAAGTTATTCGATTGGCCAATAAGCATTTCTATTTCTTCCATAAGCCTAGACCGAATAATGCAACCAGCTGTCCATGTTTGGGCCAATTCCGATAAATTGATATCCCAACTTTCTTGTTTTGAAACTGTTTCAATCAATTGAAATCCTTGGTGATGATTAATGATTCTACATAATTGGTATGCTTCCATTACCGAATCAATATTGACTGATTGCTTTTGGGTACTAGTTAATAAAGCTGCAGCTGCCTGCCTACGCTCCTCCCACATAGAAGACATAAAACGAGCATTTAAAGCTGCGGTGAGCGTTGGTATAGGTATACCCCGTTTTGCAGCTTCAATAGTAGTCCAACTCCCTGTTCCTTTATTACCTGCATTGTCTAGAATTTGATCTACTAAATATTCTTCCTTCCATTTTTTCTGTAAAATCTGAATAGTGATTTCTAACAAATAACTGGTCTTTTCAGTTTGGAGAAATGGATGTAAGAGTAGGGCAATTAAGTCATTGGTGAATCCAGCCGTTATTTTCAAAAATTGAACCAATTCAGCTAATAATTGCATTTCTGCATATTCAATTCCGTTGTGCACCATTTTTACAAAATGGCCAGCACCGCCTGCTCCAATGTAATTGCAGCAATTGATTCCTTTGTTATTGGTTGCTGCTATTTTTTTGAAGAAAGGCTGAATCAGCTGATACCCCTCTATAGATCCACCTGGCATGATTGAAGGCCCTTTTAATGCACCCTCTTCACCTCCAGACACACCAGAACCTATAAAGTGAATACCCCATTTTTTCAACAGATTGATTCTTTTTTCTGTATCTAAATAATAGGCATTGCCGCCATCAATCAACACATCTCCCTTGTCTAAAAGCGGAATAAGCTGATCAATCAAATCATCTGTAGCTTGTCCTGCATGAACCATTAACATGATTTTTCTTGGCAAAGACAAGGATTGAACAAATGCTGCAAGATCCTCGAAAGCTTTAGCATCACTTAATTCTGGGAATTCAGTTATAAATAATTCAGCTACTTTTTCTTCTTTGTTTTTTACAAAACGATTGTATAATGAAAGTTTAAAGCCCTTATTAGCAAAGTTCCTACTTAGGCTCTTTCCCATTACACCTAAACCAATTAAGCCAAATTCTTGCATACTTAAAGTTATTGGTAGTTTCTCAATAATTTGCTCAACAATTTTTGTAGGAGTTTGATCAATAGGAATGACCAATGCATCAATTGGCGTTTCTAAAATATTCAACTGAGATTCAAGCAAATTAGCTTGCATAAAATGTCCTACTCTATTTTGTAATCGCTGGTTTAACACCGCCGCTTCCCCATGCAATAATATAAACCGACAGTTGGCTTTTGGAATATTCGTAATTATGTCTCGATAAGTTTGCTTTAATGCGGAACAAGCAATGATGATAGAGTTTTTGAGGACTTTTTTTTCGGCGAAGTCTTTGATGCTATTTAACCAAGGTAATCGGTCTTCATCATTTAGCGGAATACCTGCAGCCATTTTTTCAATATTGACTGAAGGATGGAATTGATCCCCATCAAAAAAAGGATACCCGGTTTGTTTAGACAATAAATTTCCAATGGTTGTTTTACCACAACCAGACACCCCCATGATATAAATAATTGTATTCAACAAATTACAACCCAAACAATCCAGCATTCAATAGCTGAAGCGTTTTTGTTTTATAGTCTTGTGGCACTAATAATGAAATATTATGTGCACTTCCACCATAACTAACCATTGTAACAGGCACTTCATTTAATGCATCAAATAATTTTTGCAATACATGATCGGTCTGTGCAATTTCATTTCCCACAATAGACACAATGGTTTGACCCTTATCTACATCCACCGTTCCAAATGGCTCCAATTCTCTTACAATATCATCTAAAAATAAATCTGAATCAATGGTAACTGAGACCGCCACTTCTGAAGTAGTAATCATATCAATAGAAGTCTTGTATTTCTCAAACACTTCAAAAACTTTTCTTAGGAATCCATAAGCCAACAGCATTCTACTGCTCTTGATTTTAATAGCAATAATTCCATCCTTTGCAGCTACCGCTTTAACACCAACACTTCCAGCTTCTTTAGTAATTACTGTTCCAGGCGCATCTGGCTGCATGGTATTCAACAATTTTACTGGTACATTTTCTTGCTGTGCAGGCCAAATACAGGTTGGGTGTAATATTTTAGCGCCAAAATAAGCCAACTCGGCTGCTTCGTCAAAGCTCAACTGTTCTATAGCTACAGTCTTATTTACAATCCTTGGATCATTATTGTGCATTCCATCAATATCTGTCCAAATTTCACAAACAGATGCATTAGATGCTGCTGCAATTAAAGAAGCCGTATAATCACTACCTCCTCTTTTTAAATTATCTACTTCCCCTCTAACATTTCTACAGATATAACCTTGAGTAACCAATATTTTTTTATCAGCATGCTTTCTAATTAAGTCATTCAATTTAATGCGTATGGCACCCAATTGAGGCTCTTCATTTGCATCAATACTCATGAATTCTAATGCAGGCAATAATTCATGGTCCACTCCAATTTCTGTTAAGTAAACGCAGAATAATTTAGTACTCATTAATTCACCCTGAGCTAAAATATCTTTATTAAGCGCTTCGCTAAATGAGATTCGCAAAATAATATTCAAAAACTCAAAATGCTCATCAATTATTTGGTTGGCATTTTTTCTATTTTCTTCTTTTTGAACCAGCGCTTGTATAAACGCTTTATAATGTTGATGTAATTTTTCTATTGTATTTTTTGCACCTTCACGATTCCCATGTGCTAAAAAATTACTGATCTCAACTAATGAATTGGTTCTTCCACTTAATGCACTAAGAACTACAATTTTATTATCTAAATTTCTTGTGATTAATTTGGCCACTTCATGCATACGT